>CAJXPH010000052.1 GCA_913057765.1 uncultured Campylobacteraceae bacterium | reverse complement strand
TAGCTTTTATCTATCCTAACTTTACTGTTAGCTTGGATAAGAGCTTTTTTTTTGCTTGAAATTCAGGCTTTACTAAAAAAGTATAATCATTAAGGAAACATAATAAATGAAAGCTAAATTACCAAAAATTACAAAACCAATTGTTACAAGACCTTCTA
The DNA here is from genome assembly GCA_913057765.1 of uncultured Campylobacteraceae bacterium. Taxonomy (GTDB): domain Bacteria; phylum Campylobacterota; class Campylobacteria; order Campylobacterales; family Arcobacteraceae; genus Halarcobacter. Next base: position 13,310 of record CAJXPH010000052.1, on the reverse strand, counting down.
ATTTTTCTAATAATAGATCTTCTACTCCTAAAAAAGTAATTGCGAATAATGATGCATCTATAAGAAGATAGTATCTTTAGATAACTATTATATATTATTGCTTGCATAGCTCCAACGGTAGAGCAATTCCATGGTAAGGAAGAGGTTATCGGTTCAACTCCGATTGTGAGCACCATACTATAGGGCTTACAAGAGTTCTACTCTCATTACAAATACACAAACTGATACACAAAACAAGTCTAAACTAGAGGCTATTTTGAGATGTACTTACTTAAAAACTCATACAAAATCTATAAGATTAGAATTAGAATTCCTAAGAGACTTCAACCATTTTTTAATAAAACTGAAATAAATAAGAGTCTTCACACAAAGAATTATAAAGATGCAATCATAAATTCTGAAAGTATTATCAGAGCTTATCGTAAGGTTGAATTATTACATGATACAGGTCTCTGTGTTTATGATGAACTCACTTCTATTGTTAATACATTTAACTCTACTTTTGGATTATCAGAGGTTGTCTCACAGCCTAATATTACTACTATTAAGACACATAAATCATGCTTTGACGAGTTCAAAAGTTATTATAAAGAGCTCTCCATATCAGACTCAAAAAGAAACTCATTACTAAACTTTCTTAGTAATGTTTACTTACCTTTAGCTGACCATAAATCCCCTATAAATTCAATAGACTTTAACAAACTTTTATCAATAAAGAAACAGCTTGAAATCCTACCTAGACGTAATATACAGATATATAGAACGATGAGTTTATCTAAGCTTTTGAAACTTAATGTACCTGATAATATGAGGGTAACAGTAGGGACACTACAAGCTTACTTTGGTCATATAAAAAGGTTCTATAACTACTGTAAAGCTCAAAGATATATAGAGGTTAATCCAGCTGATTTCATTACTATTGAAACAGAGGTTTCTTCAGACACTGAACGTGAACCATTCTCCAAAAATGAGGTATCAAGTTTACTTAAGTTGATTGATAAAGAAGATGAATTTAGAAGAGACATTTATTACTGTTTTGTTTACACAGGTCTAAGATGTTCTGAATTATGGAAAGCTAAACTAAAGTATGATGAAACTACTTCTCTTTGGTTCTTTGATTTAACAGATAAGAACATAAAACTAAAAACTCTTAGTTCACATAGAGTTATACCTTTACATAAAGCTTTAGTAGACATAGGTATTCCTCAAAGATTTAAGCAATGTTTACAAAAGTGTTCTCAAGATAATATTCAAAAGACTTTCAATAATAGTATAAAAATACAAGTTACTAATTCAACTAAAAAGGTTATGTATTCATTAAGACATACTATAGCAACTGAGCTTAAGTATGCTGAAGTAAATCCTTTAGTTATCTCTGAACTCTTAGGTCACTCTGTACAAAAAGAATATGGAATGACTATGAGTAGGTATGGTAGTAAGTATCCGTTGAAGGTTTTGAAAGATGCTATTGATAAGTTAGAGTTTAACTAAAGTTCTTACAGAGAGTAGGGCTTAAGTTATTATCCTACTTTCTCTAAGGTCTTTAAGGCTGTATTAAAACAATAAGGATTAATAAATGACAAAGAAACTAGGACAAAATATAGAGATGGAATTAACAGTTGAAGGTATGAATGAGACACTTAAAGTAATCGGTTCAGATGATACAGGTATCTCTTATTTATTGGGAATGAGTATGACAATAAGGTGATTTCAATGTTTCTTGATGACGTCTCACCAGTTCAGAATAAGGAACTAATAGAAAGACTAATAGAATTGAATAAGATAGTCTTACAGGCTCATCTAGAGATTAAAGAGTTATCTATTGAAACTTTAAAGAATGCTATGTTAGTTTAGGTAGACTTATAGGTTTGCTTTAGCTATAACTTTATTTGGGATTGATTGCTTCTCCTATATTATTCCAATTCTCATTCATCCATTTATCATATTCAACTAATAATGCATCTCCTCGAGTTAAGTCGGTTCTGTCACCATTTTCAAGCATACCTGATTGATAGTACTCAATAGCTATTAGAAGTTTATTATGTACGATGTCTCCTAGTCCTTGATAAATATTGTTTAAGACCATTTTATCTGATTCTAATAATCTTGTTTTTGCTCCATCCATAAGTGATTTGACTTTCTTAAAGTCTCCTTTTATATCTTTTGACTTAGGTATAGAACGAGTTAATGTTATTGCAGAGCTTAAATGTTCTTGCGCAATCATAAATGCCTTAATATTTGCTGTTTGAAGTTCTGTTAATTCATTTGTTTCTTCAAAGTTATTTACATAAACTTTATATGGCCAAACTACAGAATCAATAAAACCAACTACTGGTGAAATGAAGAAGTATCTTAAGAAAGAATCATTTTGTTTTATATCTTGCTAAGTATAATATGGTGTAGCAATCATCGTCCCCATTACATAGATTGCAAATATTAATCCAGCAAGAGTTTCTACTATTTTTTTCATAAGGGTCCTTTTATTTAAAACAAGGTCAAAAGTTTACATTATGGTGACTTTGAGATGCCTTTAGCTATAATCTTTTTCATTATAATCATTAAGGGTTTCGATTGAATAGTAAAAAGAGTTTGAATAGCAAAAATAATGATTCTTGGATGAAGTTAGACATTACTCTAAAAGAATTAATATTTGATTTGACTATTTGGGTTTTACTTTTTATAGTATATTATATATTACTTTTAGAACGAGGAATAACTATTCATGAATCTTTAGTTATTTCATTTATGACAAGTGGTGTATTCAAAACATTGTATGATATAAAATATAGGACAGGAAGTACTAGGTTCTATGCATTTAGTGAATCTACAAATCAGAAACTTAGGTACTTTACCTTTTTAGTATTATGTGTAACTACTATATTTTATCATTTTATTTTATTTAATAAACTTTTTTAAAAATCCTAATACAAAAATCTGTGGGGTCATATATACTATCTAACGGTGCTTGTTTTCCCCGTACCTCACTTTGAATTTGAAAACTACATCTATCCCTCTTTTAACACTTATTATTGATGTTCTCAGCTCCTTTGCAAGGTACTTGTTCTTGTCCATTATATAGTTATTGTATATTCAGGCATTGACTAGAAGGTGTCCTATAAGACAGAATGGACATCTACTTCTTATCTACATTTATTAATATTGATTGGTTTCCTATTTAAATTACTTGACAGAATAGCTATATTTTAGTTAATATTTTGTACTGGTTCATCTGAAGAAGTACACTATTAAACATTAAAGGACTTATCCAATGCCTATATACTCGTACCTAAGACTCTCAACAGATGAAGATAAACAGTCAAACTCATTTGAAGTACAGAGACAAGCTATTGATTCTTTTGCTAATGAGAATGACCTAGAGCCAATCGAAAGATATTTTGAAGATAAGAAGAGTGGAGCAGAACTTGATAAGAGATTAGGTCTAATGGATTTGTTAAACACTATTAAGAAAGATGACAAGATTATAGTTCAAAAGATTGATAGACTTTCACGTGATACTATTCAAACTGGATGGATAAGAACAGAGATTGCTAGAAAAGGTGCAGAGTTAATCATAGTAGATACAAATGGTAATGCTAATGACCCAATGCAAGTATTAATGGAGCAAGTTGTAAGTGCTTTTGCTGATTATGAAAGACAGATGATTAAATCTAGAATCAAAGCTACAATGAAACTGAAGAAGTCTAGAGGAGAAAAGCTTGGAGGTTCCGTACCTTACGGTTATGATGTTGTTATAGAGAAAGACATTAAGAAACTAGTAAAGAATGATAAAGAGCAAAAGGTAATAGCTTCAATCAAAAGATATGATAAGAAAGGTTTATCTCTTAGAGCTATTGCAAAGAAGTTGAATGATAGAGGGTTATCTAACAAGAATGACAAAGAATTCTACTTCATGCAAGTTAAAAGAATACTAGAGTACAAACATAGCTAAATAGAACTGCCTAGAGCCTCCTTGAGAGGGTCATATACCATTCATACAACTCATTAGATTCTTATCGTAAAAAAAGGGCTTCAGTCAGGGCTCATACAACATATTAAATCACGTATATTCTCATTCCATTCATCTAGAGAAAATAGAGAAACTTCAAATCCTAGAAAGCATGATTTCATGGTACTTCCAGATAGACACCCCCTACATAGAGAGATAGAGTACTTTTTAGGATTTCTACAAGTCCTACTACAACGGCTTTCTTATTGTCGACACATTATAGGAAAAAACTCTCAAAATAATCATAATAAACAACTAGATGTCAGAGGTAAGTTTTTAATGGAATATTGACCTGTGGACTCCTTGTAACTAAAGGCGAATAAAGAATGAAGACAAACAAAACAAAAAGAAAATATGTAGGAAGAGTCTACAAATCTAAAATATCAATGGTGGAAGCGGTACAGGACTTAAGTCCTAATTCATTTAAGTTTCTTAATCTTATTTATCACGAAGTACTCAAAGGAGAAGAGTTAGTTGATACTAATATTATGGCAGTTCTAGGAGTATCAAGAAGACCTTACTTTAGAGCTAAAGATGAACTAAAAGAAAAAGGCTATATTAGAATAGTCCAAGTTGCTTCAACTAAGTACAAGTGGTACGTTGGAAAGAAAGCTATTGCAAAAGATGCTAAAAGGTATGACAAAGGTCGTAAGTTAAAAGCAGATAGAGAGTTTGCAAACTTAGTTTTAGGAATAAAAGTAGAACGAGATGAATATATAGATAATCCTACTGAAGGTGTTTTTGTATTAGAAGGCTTTGAACAAGGTTTTGACAATGAAATAGCAGTGTAGTTTTATGGTGTGACCTAAAAGGACATAATGGTATATATATACTTAAAAGAAAACTACAAGTGAAACAAAGACACAAATGACTAGAGGTCTTACTTTAGTTGGTTGTTGTTAAGGGTAAGTATAAGTAGAACTATAGAGGAGCTAAAGACTTTCGATAACTAACCTTATTCTCACCCTAAATAATAAACTACTTAGAGGTATGTTATAAGATAAGTATATGATGTCTTTAACTGTGACTTACTATGTATGTGGCTCTTAGTATCTATTTGTTTTAAAGTCTATTATAGGTTTTAGGTGTATGCTTCTTCCAGTCTGCATTAGGGCTAGTGTCTGTTTCCTGTATTTCTCTATAGGCATACTTGATAGACTCTGTAGTAAAACCAAAGTAAGAACTTTCACCCTCTATCGTAAGTTCATCTCCCTCTTGTAACTTACTTAAGTGTTCTTTAGGTACCCCACATATTCTTCCATTAACAAAAGAATAACCTTGTAACTCAATTCCATTTCTACATCTTCTCAGAGATACTTTATCTTTTACTTTAACAACTTTTATACTCTTTTCAGATGTAAGCTCGTGTAAGAAAAGCATAAGAGACTGTTCAAAGAAAAGTTTTACAAAAAAGGGAATAATAAAAGGTGCACTAATAACTACAAGAAAGAGTCTGATAGATTCAATAGTGTTATTCCATTTTTTCTTCAACTCTTTAATGAAAAAAAACATACCGTATATAGTAATAATCCCTGCAAGTATATTAGTCCAATAATAAGCAAAGATATCTTCATTAACAATGATAGGTTTGTGGGAAGACCATACCATAATGACAAATACAAAAAGAAAAAAGAATGCAAAAAATATTGCTAAACGTCGTTTTATTGTCATTAATACCTTTCATAATATTAATACTTATATTTTATCTTCAGTCTCCTTAAAATGAATTTGATATTGATACCATATCTTTATCTGAGCTCCTCTTAAAGGGTACTAATCCCTTAACCTAATTCATACATTGTCTTACTATGGTTATCTTTGTCTGAGATGCTTTGATAAGCTTGGAGTTAAGATTGAGGAAGAGACTTACGCTCTTAACAGTTTGTTACAGTGGTTGTTCCTGTCACAGCTTCGTGATAGACAACTTATAAGTATCTACATTCCTTCAAGAAGAATGAGGGAATTACTGAAGAAGTGGTGTAGTGAAAACTATCTTGGACAGAAAGTATGAACCTAAATCTGTCCAAAGTGGATTTTAAGCCCCTACTAATGGGGGCTACAGATGTTGTCCCCTTAATAACAACATAACCTATACGTTTAGCACTCTATAGACTACTAAAGTATCTCCACTTGCATTTGTCTTATATTATCTATTTGTTTTAAAAAGATTCACCCTTAAAGATTAGTTCAAAATAAGGTACAAACTGTTGTAAACTTAGGACAATAGGGACTAGAGATAAAGTTAATATTTCATTCATATAAGGACTTTGGTTGATTTCGAATTTATAGTAGCTTCCAAGAAATAAGAGTAAAAAGAAGGTAATAACTGCAAGCCTACCTTTTAGTTTTATTATAGACTTCCTTTTACTATCTTTATCTTTGATTGTCTTCTCTCTTTTAGAACTATTTGTTTTCGTTACTTTTATTTTGTCACCACTCTTACCCATTAAAGTAGTAAAGAATAAGATTCCTCCTAGAACTAGTAAAATATTTGACCAAAGTCCTAAATGAAATAAAGCTCCCAATGTAAATAAACTAATCCCTATAATCATCTTAAGTATTCTCATTTTATATAACCATCCCTCCAATCATTACATTGTTTAGTAGTTCCCTCAACAGAAAATGCTTTTTCTTTATCTATATTAAAAAAACAATATACTAAAAGGTGAGAGTTGTCTTTATTATATTTTTTTGATAAATGGTCTATATTCTCTATCTTGGATAGAATACCTAAAACTTTGATAGTATCACCTATTTCTAAATATCTATTGTCGCCACCTAAAGCTCTTGCCCATAAAGTAAACTTTACTACCTTAGGTGCATCAGGTATGATTTCAAGTTTTAAGTAAGACTTATCTTTATCCCCTTTCACTTTTTTAATAATCTTTCCTTCAAAAGCTAAAGTTTTTCCATAATACTTTGGAGAGTTACTTTTTACCTCTAAAATCATAACTTTAAGCACAGGGTAGTTTTTATTATCGTCCTGTTCAAGCTTCTGGGATACTTTATTTGTTCCAGTTGTTGTACATCCATTAATCAAAATAACTATAGTAATTGCTAATGCTAAAAGTTTTTTCATTATAACTCCATTGCTTATATTTGTATTGATATTATATCTTAATGGTGTCACAGTTTAAGTCACAACTTTTATTTTCATAAGATATTCATTAACCATCTCTGTCTCTCCAAAAGCTTCATAAGCCATCTACTAATAGAAACACTAAGACTAATCTTTTCCTGAAGATAAAACACCTATTCTATATCTTATGCTACGAGTTCGTTGCTAACATTCACGATGAAGTACAGATTCAAGTACTAGATAAATATGCTGAGAGAGTAGCTGAGATTTGTGTCAGTACCTTCTTAGAGGTGACGGAGGACTTTGCTTTTAGAATCCTTTTAGAGGGTAAAGCAAAGATAGGAAATAACTGGAAGGAGACTCATTAATGAAAACTGAAGCAATGATGGAAAGAGTCCTTGATGGTCACACTATTAGACAATCTAATCAGACTGAGATGTTCAATGTTAACGACTTACTTAAAGGTTTTAATGAACAAAGGAGAGCTCAAGGTTTATCTGAGAAGCATTTAACTCACTATTGGGCTAATGATTCTACTCAGGAATTTATGGAAGCCCTTGAAGTGGAGCTAAATCTTATTACACGAGATTCCGTGGAATTAAAAGTATCACGTAGAGGTAAATTCAGAGGAACTTGGGTAGTACCTGAGGTTTTCGTAGATATTGCTATGTGGTTAAATCCTAGGTTCAAAGCTAAGGTAATGATTTGGGTATCTGACAACTTGTTAGGTGTTAGGAACACTTCAGGAGTACAACAAGTTCTTATGAACAGAGAGTTAGAAGAGAAGTTCCCTGATAGGACTACTAGGTGGCTGATTGTAAGAATGAGTAAGAGAATTAATGAGTACATCTTAGAGGATGGAATTGGAGTTAAAGAGAATAAAGAATTAGCAATAAAATGGCTTAGAGAATCTTATAAAAATGGAAGTGAACAAGCAAAAGAACATTTAGATAGATTAGAATAACTCATCTGAGCTCCTCTTAAAGAGCACTAATCCCTTAACCTAATTCATACATTGTTTTCCTATAGTTCTCTTTGCTTGGGATGCTCTGATACACCTAAAAATAGCTATAGTCAACTAATTCTATAACTTATGTGGTGAGGGAAAGAAGACAGAACAATTCATAGGTGGAGTTAATGATGTACTTTATTAGCTGATGAGGTACTGTAGTGATGACTTAGGTTAAAACTGATACACCAAACTGATACACACTTAAGTGAATTAAAAGGATTCTGAGGTTAAACTTTTATTACTATTTTGTATGTCAATGTTCCATTATCTGGTGGTTTATGAGGTATTAAGAACTTAGGTCAAACGGTAGCTTGGATTCCATGGTAAGGAAGAGGTTATCGGTTCAACTCCGATTGTGAGCACCATTTGATAATGTTTTAGTAGTTCTTCTATCTTTATATTAATACTTATTCACGTACTAGTTTTTATTTTCTTTAATATCTCTTATTTTCATTTCTTCTTGCATATTTAACCTATGACACATTTTAATCCCATATAGATATATTATCCATGATATATATATCCAGAAAAAGGAAAACAGTAATATTGCAAGTGAACCATATATAGTTGTATATGTCTTATTATATACTACATAGTAGATAAATAGATTTTTTGTTATGGTAAGTGTTATTAGAGTAAATAATGATGAAATTAAAGCTGCTTTAATGTGAATATGTTTATTTACACTTAGTTTAAATAATCCAAAAAAGATGAACCAGGCAAATATAAAAGTCACTACATAATTAAATATATTGTTGTTATAAAAAGATAGAGCAATATTTAATGCGGCTAACATTAAAGGCAATGTAACTAAGAAGAATAGATAAAAAAAGAATGATTGTAAAAGTGGTTTTCTTTTTGCTTTATGAATTTTATTTACAATATATTCATAATCTTTAAAAAACATAATAAATACAAAAAGCATATATAAAATACCAAGAAATCCAAGTTTACTTGAATTTGATACATAGTTTTGAAAGGTACTTATAAAAGATTCTGAATGTGTAGGATTTAATATATCAAAGGTATATTTTATAAATATGTCTAAATAATCTTGAACTAAATCTAAACTTGAAATAATTGCAATAAGTAGTGCAATTATAGGAAGAATAGAAAATATTGTAAAGAAGCTAAGACTTGCTGCATAATATGTTGTATCATCATTAAAGAATGAATCTAATGCTTTAAGTATAGTCTTAACTGGATGTCTTACTATTTCTGGTTCTTCCAAAATTTATCCTATTTTATAGCCCCATTTTATGAGGGTTAAGTATATTATTAGGGTCAAATGCCTTTTTTATATTTTTAAATAATTCTAATTCTGCCTCATTAAATGCAATATGCATAAAAGGAGCCTTTGATAATCCAATACCATGTTCTCCACTTAATGTTCCACCCATATCTACAACAAGTTGGAAAATTTCTTCTATTGCTTTGTGTCCATCTTCCATTTCTTTCTTATTGTTTTTATCTGTAACCATTACATTTACATGTATATTACCATCTCCTGCATGCCCAAAGCAAGGAACATTAAATCCATATTTATCACCGATTTTGTAAATTTCATCTAATGCTTCAGGAAGTTTACTTCTTGGTACAGAAATATCTTCATTTAATTTCTTTGTTCCATATATCATTGTTGATGGTGATGCATTTCTTCTTGCAAACCATAATGATTTTCCATGTGCTTCATCTTTTGCTTCAATGAAATCAACTGAGCCATATTGTGCAAATGCTTCTTTTAATGTTTGAAGTTGTGAGGTGATTTCAGCTTCTGAACTACCATCTACATCTCCGACTAATATTCCACCTGCATTTTCTGGTAATTCAACTTGTGGAAATTTTTGTTTTAATGCTTTGATTACTAATAAGTCTAAAAATTCCATTGCAACTGGATTTGCTCCTGCTGCAAGTGATTTAAAAACTGCGTTCATTGCTTTGTTAACATCTGGAAAAACACCCATATATGTTTGTTTGAATTTAGGTTTTGGTATAAGTTTTAAAGTGATTTCAGTGATGATTGCTAGTGTACCTTCACTTGCAATTAAAATTCCTGCAGTATTGTATCCTGCAACATCTTTAATAGTTTTTTTACCGCAAGTTATAATTTCACCATTTGGTAAAACTGCTCTTAATGCAACAACATAATCTTTTGTAATACCATATTTTGCTGCTCTCATTCCACCTGCATTTTCTGATACATTTCCACCTAATGTTGAATATTCTTCACTTGCTGGATCTGGTGGATAAAATAATCCTACTTTTTCAACTGCTTTTTGAAATTCCATGTTTATTAATCCTGGTTGAACAACTCCAACCATATTTTCCATATCTATTTCAAGTAATTTATTCATATATCTTTCCAATGAAAGGGTAATCCCACCTTCACTTGGTAATGCACCACCTGTAAATCCAGAACCTGCACCTCTTGGTACAATTACTATTTTATGTTCATTACAATATTTTAAAATTTTCGATATATCTTGTTCATCTCTTGGAAAAACAACTGCATCAGGTTCAAACCTTTCTCTTGTTGCATCATAAGAATAGGCAATAAGATGTGCTTTATCAGCTTTTACATTTTCTTTTCCAACTATACTTTTTATATAGTCTAAATGTATTTCATCTATCATTAGTTGATTCCTAGAATAGTTTTATAGTATTTATTATACATTTCACCATCTAATACAAGTTCTCCTGCTTCTATTTCATCTTCAAGTAATTGCTCTTCTTCTGTTCTTTTATCATCACCCAAGAAATCTAAAAATTCTAAAGAAAGTATGCTCTTAATATTTACCAATTTTTCAATTGGCGATTTTTCTATTTTTTCAACTCGTGTATAAAATGGCATTTTTTCATCTTCAACAAAGTTGTATGAAATAGTGTCTTCATCTAAGATAGCAAACGTTTTTGTATCAACAATATAGACTTTACTACCAATTATAAAAAATATTGTTCCTATATTTTGTTCAATTGCAAAGTTTTGGATAATTTCTCTTGAAGGTAGTGGTTCTCTTTCAATTTTTAGTTTTGCACCAAATATATCTGAATGCAAGAAATTATTGTCTCTATATTTTGCTCTTGTAGCTGTAAAAGCATCTTGTGATGGCGCAATAATTAATGATGCATCATATAGATAATTTAAAATTGCAATATCACCATTTTCTGCTTTTCTATTTGATGTAGGAATTGCATTTTGTTTGATATCTAAAAAAGGTATAAGTTTTAAAGTTGAACTTGTTGCATCTGATTTTGTTACATAAGCATTTGAAACAATTAAACTTTTTGAATCTTCATAATTATGTTGAATAATTGCACTTTGGCCAGTTCTTAAGTTTCCAATATTGATACTTGCATTTTCATCTGTAACATTTGAAATTCTTATTGCCATTGGCTTATAATTTAACTTGGCGTATTTATTATCCATAAAAGTACTATTGTTTACACTAACTAATTTTTTATCAGTTAATATATAAGAATAGTTTAAACCTTGTTTTGCACGTTCGATTTTTATATCTTTAAGATACCAACCTTTTTTCAACATATCTTTATAAGATAAATCACCATTACATAGTCCACCATCTAATTTTGTAGTCTCAATTGTAGATGGTGATTTCCAGTCTTTCTTATAACAAATAGTTGTATCCGCTTGTAATGCTTGTGTTAACATAATAGTTGTAAAAACAGTTATTAGGCTTTTTGATAATAATTTCATTTTTTTCCTTAATTAGCTTGTAGTTCTTGAAGTTTTTCTTTAACTTCATTTACGTGTAAGATCTCTATTTTCTCACCTTTTACAGTTTTCTTTTTTCTTACACTGACTTTATCCCAAATTACAGATATTTTTCCTTGAGGGTTAATAATAAAAGTACTTCTTACTACTCCCATATATTCTTTTCCCATGAATTTTTTTAATTGCCAAACACCGTAATCTTCACACATCTTTTTTTCAGTATCAGATAATAAAGTGATTGATAATTCTTTTTTTTCTATAAATTTTCTATGTTTTTCTGTATCATCTGGACTTACTCCTAAGATAATTGCATCTAAATTATCAAACTCAGCTTCTTTCTCTGTAAAATCACAAGCTTGAGTTGTACATCCTGGTGTTAAATCTTTTGGATAAAAGTATAGAACAATCCATTTACCTGCTAAATCTCTTGAACAAATTTCAATATCATCTTGGTTTAATGCACAAAAACTTGGTGCAGTTTGTCCCACTTCTAACATATAGGTACCCTTTTGTATGTTTTATTTTTTTATTGCTATAAATGTAGCAAAATTAACCCACTTAAATAGTGTTTCACAATGGTCAAATCCTGCATCTAGTATCATTTTTTTATTTTCTTCTTCAGTATATGGTATTAAAACATTCTCTAATGCTTCTCTTTTTTGAGCAATTTCAAATTCACTATAACCTTGTGTTTTCTTAAACTCATAATATTCATCAATATATTGTTTATCCAGAGTTTTATTAGATGAAATTACTTTTTCACTAAATATAAATATTCCTTCTTTTCTTAAGTTATTATAGATTTTTTTTACTAATTTTTCTCTTTGAAGAGGGCGTATAAATTGTAAAGTATAGTTTGATATAACTAGTTTTGCATTATCATAAGAGACATTATGTAAATCATCATTTATAAATTTAATATCAACGCCAAATGCTTTAGATTTTTTTCTTGCACGATTTAACATGGCTTCAGAGTTATCAACACCAATAAGTTCTAAGTTTGGTGCAGAATGTTTACTAAGTTCTATTAACGTTGATGCTGTAGAACAACCTAAATCATAGATTTTATCTTTTTCTTCTAGAAAATTTACTGCAAAGTTAATAGTTAATCTTTGCATCTCTTTGTAAAAAGGAACCGAGCGATTAAGCATATCATCAAATACTGATGCTACTTCTTCGTCAAATTCAAATTGTTTGCTGATTGATTTTTCAAATACCTTATCTGTCATGTATTTATTTTATCTAAATGAAGTTTAAATTAGTATAACCTTTTCACGGTACCTTGTTAAATTATGTGTCGTTTTTGTGTCAAGTTTAACTCAATAACAACTCTCTTCTCATCAGGTCTAGGAAGATACTTATAATATCTTTTATATGTTAAGATACCCATTCCGCACTTTCTCCCATAGACAACTTTAAACTTGCAACAGTATACATTGTTTGGTATCTGTCTCTTATACACATCTGACGCTGCCGACGA
>CAJXPH010000051.1 GCA_913057765.1 uncultured Campylobacteraceae bacterium | reverse complement strand
ACGAGATCCTCTCTGGTCTCGTGGGCTCGGAGATGTGTATAAGAGACAGAATCAACTCTATTCTTGTATCTGATGAAGATAAGATTTTTTCTAAGGTATTAACATTCTCTTCTAAAATAGCATCTTTAAATATGCTATTTATATTAATTAACATCATTTCTCTACCTTTATATTTTTTATTACATCTGTTTTAATTTCAGTTTTTTCCCTTAAGTCATTCCACTTTTTTTGTAACTCTTTAATATCTATTTTTTCATTGTTACTCATAATAAAGACCTTGTGAAGGTAGTTTCCCACCTATTGATTTTGGATTACTTTTTTTTAGTATTTCATAGAAAAATTCTAAATCTTTTTTTGAATCAATTGCTTTTACATGATTTAAATTTATATGATTTATAGAATCAGCCAGACCTTCAGAATCAAGCATAGGTAAAGTTTTTACTACCAAATCAGCTGCTTCTTTTGGATTTGATTTATACCAGTTTAACGATTTTTCATACTCAGTCATAAATCTTTTGATTAAGTTCTCATTATCTTCTGTTTTACCTAGAAATGCCATTCCTGCTTGTGGAATTTTTGCTTCTGTTTTAAAAAGCCGTCCCCATTCTTCTTGTAAGTCTACACTCCTATACAGATTAGGAGCAATGAGCTTTATAGGGAAAGACTCTGTTTTTCTTAAAGCTATTGAAATAGCAGGTTCTGCTAAAAGTGCATGGTCAACTTGCCTTAAAACTAACATTTGCATTGCATCAATGGGACTAGATACATATTTTAATTTAAAATCTTTTTTAGGATCCAAACCTCTTTTTTTAATAAGTTCTTGGAATACAATATCTGGCATATCAGACCTAAAAGGAACTGCAATTTCCTTATCTTTAAAGTCACTTAGAATTTTTAAATTTTTATCTCGAGAGACCATCCCTAAAATTCCCCAAACAGAGACATTTAAAAGTTTAATATCAATACTTTTATTATGTAAATTTGCAGCTACATTTGTTGGAAGTGCAATAAATTTCACATCACTATTTAAAACTAAAGCTCTAAGTTCATCAGGATTTTTCCATAATCTAAACTCTACTTCTTTTCCCAAATCTTTTAAAGCATTTGTATGTATCATATGTATAATAGGATGAGATACTGAGGCAAAGGGACCTGCAACTACAATTTTATTACTTTGTGAAGCAAAAGCAGTAATAGAAAAAATTAAACTTATATATAATATTTTTAAAAGTTTTATCATAAAACTCTCCTTTTATTGTTGATATTCATTATCATTAATGAATATTATCAATAAATGTCTTAAAGTTTTATAATTTTGATAATCATTATTATATATTTACTAAACTATCCAGGTATTCCATCAGCTCTAGAGTTAATTAAAAATGGAAAAAATATCTTCATATAAATGATAAAAGGTATCGCCCAAAGAATAGAGGATACAATATATGCTTCCATTATATATTGCTCATAAAAAGGAATGAAACTTCGAATTAATGTTGCAAGTACAATAAGAATCACACCTAACATAATCCAAGAATTTGAAAAGAGATGTCGTCCAGTATGAATTGTAGAAACAATTATCATTACAATATAAAAAACTAGACCAAATACACCAGTTGTAAGAAAGTGTCTAAAGTGATTTAGCATATAAATATCTGTATTTAAATAGTCATAAGCTATAAATCCATAGCCTAAAGACATAAGAACTAAAATTGATATCATATATATTACAAATGGTTTAAAGAGTATATTATTATCTTTTAGTATAAAATCATTTATAATTCCCAGAATTGATGCTGTACTTGCAAATGCAATATATGCTAAGATAGAATTGCTGGGATATAAGAACTCTAAAATCGTATACAAACTAACACAAAATATGGCTAGGTTATACCTTGGAGCTCTTGAATAAAATACTTCATCAATATTTTCATCTTCAAGAAGTTCATTAATTGCTTCCATATTAATTCTTCTTAATGCTAAAAGTTCTAATATAGTAAAAACCCCAAGAGCAACTATTAAAATATCTTTTGATGAAGTAGAACTAAATCCAATAATAGAGAAAAAGAACCAAACTTGAATTCCCAATAAGATAATTAGTACTATTGCTAAAGATAAATGTCTTCTCTTTGGATCAAAAACAACAGGTTTAAAAACTAAAAATATAATCCATATTAAAGGAAGAATATTAATAATAAAAACAATATAAATATTTATATAATCCATAAACCAGAAACTAATTCGTCCAATAAGCCAACATGCAATAATAAAAAACAAATGTCTTCCAACAATAGGAATAGTCCCAGGGAAAAGTTCAGGAGCACCAGTTAAAAAGAATGCAATTATCCCTGCAATACCTATTCCATATAACATTTCATACATATGCCATGTTAGAGGGTCAGATATGAAATCTAAATTTATAAATCCAGAGAAACTTAATGACCAAAGAATAATAGATATTACAATATAAGGTGCAAGAAGTAAAAACATTGGTCTAAAACCATAAGCTAAATAAGAAGGAACCTCTTCTTGGGGATAATGGCTATAATGGTTTGTTGCATATTGTTTTAATTCATTATTATCATTACTCATTTTAACTCCAATTCAAATGTTTCTATAATTGTTCTATTTAATAATAGCTTTGCTGTTTGGTCATAAACAAATTCATCATCTCTTAAAATTTGAGGTAATGTATATGTAAAAGTTTTTACTATATGCCCTACTGGTTCAGCTTTTAAAAGTAAAACCTCATCACTTAACTTTATTGCTTCCATTAAATCATGTGTAATAAATAATACACTTAAGTTTTCTTTTTCTATTGTTTTTATCAGCATCATTTGAAGTTCTTTTTTCAAACCTATATCAAGAGCAGAGAAAGGTTCATCTAAAAAAAGTAAAGAAGGTTTTGTAACCATTGCTCTTGCAAAAGAAACTCTTTGTTTCATCCCTCCACTTAAATCTTTTGGAAACTTTTCAAAATCATCTTTATCTAAACCAAATTCAAGTGCAATTTTTCTTGCTTCTTTTTCTCGTTCTTCTCTTTTTATTCCCTTTGCTTTTAAACCTAAAGAAATATTATCTATTACATTTTTCCAAGGGAGTAATCTAGCTTCTTGGAAAGCATAAGAAGAACTTTTAAAATTATTCTGTATTTGCCCTTCTTCTAAATCTAAAAGATGTGCGCAAAGATGTAGGAGAGTTGTTTTACCTCCTCCACTAGGACCAACAATTGATAATACTTTTCCTTTTTCAAGTTTGAAGTTTATATCTTTTAAAATATCATCAAACCCAAAAGAATGAGAAACATTTTTTACAACTAATTCTTCTAATCTCTCCATAACTCAACCTCTCTTTTTACAGGTTCCAAAATCAAATATTCAATCAAAAGAAGTGTTCCAATCATAATAACAACTAATGCAAGTGCTGTTGGCGTATCTAATTGGCTTCTTGCAATTGCTAAAGCAGCGCCGATACCATCATTTGCAGACAAAAGTTCTGCCATAACTACAATCTTCCAAGACATTCCTAATGCACTAACCCAAGCAGGAAATATATACGAAAAGATATGAGGAAAATAAACATCAAATAATTTCATATGAAATGGCAGGTTAAAACTATCTGCCATCTCTTTTAATTCACCCTCTATAGTTCTCGTTCCTTGTAATGCTCCAACAAAAATAATAGGGAAAGAAGCAACAATTACAGTAAAGATAACTGTCATATCACTCATACCAAACCAAATCATTGCTAAAACAATCCATGCAATTGGTGGCATGCCCACTAATATAGTTACAATAGGTCTACTCATCATAGAAGCTGTCAAGAAAAGCCCTGAAATAAGCCCTAAAAAAGAGCCTACTAATAAAGATATTGAAAATCCATAAATTGCCCTTGTTATAGTTAATATCATATCACCCCAAACTGTTCCAGCATATAACATTGTAAAAAGAGTGGAAAATGTTTCTTTAGGACTGGGAAGAACTAAATTACCATACAATTGATTTCCTAAATCCCAAAATGCAATAAACAAAAAAATTGATGCAATTGCACCCCATCCACTCCATAAATAAGCGGGTAAATCTTTTATAATTTTTATAATAAATTTCATATAACTCTCTTTCTATAATTTAATATTTAACATTGAAGTTTAGATTTAGAATAGCTTATTTTTACAGTAATGATACTCACTATCAGTTTAAACTATAGTTAAATATTCTTACAATATGTGAGTACAGGAGAAAAAAAAGTTTAAAACAATTTAAAGTTTGTCTTTCATTCAAAACTGATCAAAATCCCTATTATTAAATTTTTTATTTAACTTTTTAACTAAGATTTTTTAAATTATAAATAATGATATACTATATTTATAAAACATTATAAATGAGTAACAAATGAATACTTATACAAAAGATGATAAATTTGTTGAACTAATTAGTAAGATTCCTAACGTTGCAGTACAAGGGTATAATAGAGATAGAACTGTTATATATTGGAATAAAGCAAGCGAAGAAATCTATGGTTATACTTATGAAGAAGCTTTTGGAAAAAAACTTGAAGATTTAATTATTCCTGACTTTATGAAAGAAGGAGTAATCTCACATATTCAAAACTGGTATGATAAGGGCATTGCCATTCCTACAGGAGAATTACCTCTAAAACATAAAAGTGGTTCAACTGTTCATGTCTTCTCCTCTCACGTAATGTTAAAAGAAGATACAAGTGAACCTGAAATGTTTTGTGTAGATATAAATCTTACAGAACAAAAAAGACAAGAACAACTTTTAAAAGAAAAAGATAAAATCTTACTACATCAGTCAAAAATGGCTTCAATGGGTGAGATGTTTGAAAATATTGCACATCAATGGAGAGAGCCATTATCTATGATAGCTACAACTGCTAGTGGTATACAACTTCAAAATGATTTTAAAATATTAAGTGACACATATTTAAATAATACCTTGAATTCCATTATTGAAAATAGTCAATATTTGTCTCAAACAATAAATGATTTTAGAGATTTTATAAAAGGTGAGCATAAAAAGATTCCCTTTAATGTATATGACAATATTCAATATAGTCTAAAACTTTTAGAAGGTGTTACAAATAAAAATGTAATAAATATTATTATGTCTAAAAATGGACAAAATATTAAAATTTGTAATTATCCAAATGAACTTGTTCAAGTTATTATAAATATAATAAATAATACAAAAGATGCCTTCATTAAAAATGAGATTACTAAAAGATGTATTTTTATTGATTTAGAAGAACTATCGAGAGAAATAAAAATTTCTATAAAAGATAATGCAAAGGGGATAAATAAAGATATCATAAATAAAGTATTTGAAGAAAACTTTACAACTAAAGAAGATAAAGAAGCAACTGGTATTGGATTATACATGTCGCAAAGATTAATCAATGAAAGTATGAAAGGGAATATTGAAGTAAAGAATTCAATATATACTTATGAAAGTGTAGAATATACTGGAGCAGAATTTATAATTATTCTAAATAAAGACTAATATAACTATCATTTAACCATAAAATAGATAGACTTTTTTATATAAAATCAAAAGGACTTTTCATGTCATTAACACTAATAATAGTTGCTATTTTAATACTTATATTAATTCTAATGTACAACTCTTTAGTAAATAAGAAAAATCAAGTAGAGAATATATTTGCATCTGTTGACGCTCAACTTAAAAAACGTTATGACCTAATACCAAATCTTGTTGCAAGTGTATCAAAATATATGGAACACGAGAAATCTCTATTAGAAAATGTTACAAGTTTAAGAGCAAATGCTATAAAACCAAATATTTCAAATACAGAAAAAATAGATTTAGATAATAAAGTCACCTCTGCACTTGGCTCATTAATGATTGCAGTGGAAGCTTATCCTGATTTAAAAGCAAATGAAAACGTAATACATTTGCAAGCTTCTTTAAATGAAGTAGAAGAACAAATATCTGCTTCAAGAAGAGCTTATAATCAAGTTGTTACTGATTATAATAATGCAATTGAAATGATCCCTACCAATTTTATGGCAAGTGCAATGAAATATCAAAGAAAAGATGTGTTCGTAATTAATGAACAAGAAAGACAAAATATTGATGTAAAAGAGTTATTTGAAAAATAATGAAAAATGTAGATGAATTAACTACCTTTTATAAAAATGAACTTTATCCTACTTTAGAAAAATTTGAAAAACAAAGAAAAAAATTAAGAACACGACTTATTTTTTTCTTTATTATCATTGTTTGGAACGCTGCAACAATTTATTTCTTTTTCTTTTTTGGAAATGAAAACAGTTTTGATATTTTACCTTTTTTCATTGCTGGTATTTTTGCCATTGGTTCTTTCTTATATAAATACCTAAGACGTGATTATAGAGCAGAATTTAAAGAAGAAGTCATTAAGCCACTTATTAATGAACTTGATTCAAATTTAAACTACTCTGCAAACTTACATATTTCAAAAGACATTTTTAATCGCTCTTTATTATTTTCTACTCCAGATATTTATAGTGGGAATGATTTCATTTTAGGACTTGTTGATTCTACAAAAATACAATTCTCTGATATACATGCACAAAAAGAATATGAAGATTCAAAAGGTAATAAAAAATATTCTACAATATTTCAAGGACTATTTATTGTTGCAGATTTCAATAAAAACTTTTATGGAAAAACTGTAATTCTACCAGATGTTGCTCAAAGTACATTTGGGAATATGTTAGGTTCATGGCTTCAATCTAAAAATACAAATAGAGACGAACTTGTTAAAATGGATAATCTAGAATTTGAAAAAGAATTCGTTGTTTATTCAGATGACCAAATAGAAGCAAGATATATTTTATCTCCAACATTAATGGAAAGAATCTTAGATTATAAGAAAAAGTCTAAAGAAAAACTTTATTTATCTTTTGTGGATAATCATTTACATTTAGCAATTGATTATAGAAAAGATTTATTTGAACCTACTATGTTTACGTCTTTACTTGATGATAAATTAACGCATGAATATATTAATACTCTGCATTTAGCTGTTAGTATTGTTGAAGAATTAAAATTGAATCAAAAACTTTGGTCTAAAAGATAAGTAACTTATACTAAGAAAAAAACGCTAGCGCCTATAATAGTTAATGTTAAAAGTATAATTGAAGTTCGAAATAAATCTTCTGAATTAAAATTTTGTTTTATAATTGAATTGTTAGTCATATAATATCCTTTCTTTTTTTCTAGTTATTCTCTATATTTTATAACTTAAATATATAATAACATAATTTTTAGAGAAAAGCAAGTTCTCCTAAAAAAGCCACTAAGTGTGACTTTTTAATTAATTAAATTGTTGAATAATTTTTTCTAATTCAACTACAGGAGGATTTGGAAGTTGAGGATATGCCTTTTGTACTGCACTTGTAACCCATTGAGGATATATTCTAAAATTTAGTTTTACAATTGCTGTTAGCGGATATTGAATTTCTTCGTCTTCTTCTATTTTTATTTCATAAGACTCTACTCTTCTCTCTCCTGCTTTTATTCTAGTATCACTTAGAAGCTTTTCATATCTCCAGAAAAGAAGTCCAACAGGTTTACCCTCTTTATCACCAAATACTTTCATAAATGGTCTTGCATCATCGCCAAGATTTCCATCTTTTTTTAATTTACCAGATTCAAAAACAACTTTCCCTGTTCTATCTTTAACTGTAATATCTAACCATAGCTCTCTAAAATCAGCAACACCAGTTGGAAGATGATGACCTGCACCAACATTTTTTACTCCAACATCAATCTTTGTTCCTTCAATATTAACATCAAGTTCGGCTGAAGTTCTAAGTAGCTGTAATGTTTGATCTTCATGTTCGCTACTTTTTAGTCCTGATAAGAAGTGATTTGAACCTGCAAAATAGTGAACTTTTACATCATCTTTTATTTTTCCACCATCTGTAGAACGACCTCTTAAAGGTGATAACTGGTCATCTTTTAAATAAGTCATATGACAATCAATACAAGACTTGTGTTTTGTAGGGTCACTTGGATTATTAAAAGAAGAATCTTCCCATTCTTTAAAAGTTGAAACAATTTTACTACCACTTCCAGGTGTGAATTCATCATGACAAGAAGCACAATATACACTATCTTTGTATACTGGGTTCATGTAACTTTTTACATGTGCATCTGGTTTTGAATTAATAAATTTTTCACTTAGCCATTGGGCCGCTTCATTTTCACTATCTTCAAAAGTATATTTTTGTCTTTCTGTTAAATTTAAAGTATAAGCTGCATTTCCACCTGCGTCTTCAATTTTAGTAATTCGATGACAAGTAACACAAGATACACCCTCTTCTAGTTTTGAATTTCCATGTACTTTTAATTCATCAACTAAAGTTTTAGCTCCACTTTCAAAAAGTTTATCCATAGTAGGAGTCGTTTTATTTACTAAACCTGTTGTAATTGCACTAGGATTATGACAACTCATACACCATTTTCTAAAATCTTCACCCTCTACTTTTGCAGCAAGGCTCTCAACCACTAAATAATAAGGATTTGTTCCAACTAAATTTTTATGATTTGAATCTGCCCATTGGTTGAATATTTCATTATGACAAGATTTACATTTAGCTGAGTTTGTCCAATCTTCAACATGGTATTTATCAACATCATCTTCTAGTTTTATCCAAGAAGATAAATATCTTAAATTCTCTTTTGCAGTTACATAATCATGTAAAGCTTCCATATTTTCTTTTAATTTTCTACCCATGTCTTCAGGGTTTGCAAGAGTTAATTCTGCTTTCTCATCAGCCCCCATTCCACCTTGAGTATCTCTTGAAATTCTTACATAATCAGCAAGAGGTGTTTTAGAGAGATAGCCTTTATCAATATTATCATGACCAATACTAGCATCATCATATTTATTTAATTTAGTATCAGTAAATAAAAAACCATTAGTAAAGTTAAACCCTTCAAAGTGACATGAGTTACAACTCATCCAAAAATCACCCGCCATTGGTATTTCTTTATTTGTATTTGAATTTCCATTATTAAATAAAGTTTTTCCAAGTCTTAAACTCTTTGATAAAGGATCTTTTTCAACTACTTTTGAAAATGAATCTTTATCTACCGTAACCCTTGCAAAAGGATGACTACCTCCACTATCAAGTAAAGTCAAATCTAATCGTGAAGCATTTTGTACATAAATACTATTATTAGTTGGATGTGTGATTAGTGCTTGTGGATTAGTTCCATTTGGATAGGCTCTTAATATTTGAGTTACCTTTGCACCTTTACCACTTCTATTCCCTCTTTTTCTATGTCTTTTTTTCTTTGCATTTCCAGTACTTCTTCCAATATTTATGACCATAACATCTTCACTTGCAGCAAGAGTTACAAAGGCTTTTGCTCCATCTTTTGAAAAAACTAAATCCCATGGATTTGAAACAATTAGAGTACGATTATTATTATCTCGAACATTAATAGATTTAAATAGATGTTTTCTTTTTTGTTCCAGCTCTTTCTCAAAACCTTTTTCTAAAGAGATAACAGAAACACTAGGAAAAACAGTAGATTGAAATTGAAATTTGTGGTCAAAGTTCCATAATATATGAGGGAGCCAAGCTTCTTTTCCATTTGGATTAATTTCAATATCATCTAAAAGTCTTGGTTTTCCTTGAGAAACAAATTCATTGTCATTTTGGGTTGAATGTAAAGTAATAGTTTTAAGTCTAGCTAAACTCCGACTATCATAAATAGAAACCATACCAATCATGGCATGAGAAACAAGAAGTCTCCCATCATCAGTTAAGGCCAAACCTCTTGGTGTTTTATCAGTTTTAATTGTTTTTATAATCTCAAATGTTTCATCATCTATAACTAAAAGCTCACTGTCTTCGTAAATAGTTATAAAAAAATACTTATTTTTTTTATCATAAATAATTCCATGAGGTCTATTTTTTGTTTTAATCGTTTTTATAATTTCATTATTTGAATCTAAGAAATAAACTCTATTTTTCATAAAATCAGTTATTCCATATACCGATTCATCATCTTTAAATGCAATTCTTCTAATATCTTTTCCTAATATTTTCTCAAATATTTTTTCACCAGTTTTTGCATTAGTTTTAGTAACACTTCCCCCATCTAAATTTGCACTGTAAATATATTTTGTATTTTTGGTTAAATAAAGGGCGGAACTACTTTGCGCAGAATAAGATAGAGTTGGGATAAGAAAAGTCAATACAATTACACTTGCAGCAACAGCTTGTTTTTTCAATCTATATTCTTTAGCTTTGTTTTTTCTTCTTATATTTGCATTTGAAAATACAGAGTGGTACCATAGAAAGAACACTAATAAAAAAGACCCATACAAGTGCATATTAAATGAATAAGTACCCCATTCATCACCACCTCTATTTCCTATAAAGAAAAGATAAAAACCACTGATAGTAACTAATAAAAGGATAATACCTAAGAACATACCATTTCCACTATTTCTTCTTTTTGCAACAATATTTTTTCTGTACTTGTATGTATGCATATTTACAAAAGGAATAATTAGAACAACAGAAACAATAATAGAACTTATACTATGAATAGATTGTAAAAGAGCAAAATACTCCCATTGGATATCTAAAATATCCCACTGAAGAATTCCTGTAATAAACATAATAATAATTGAAATTTCAATCCAAATAGTTTTCAATAAATAACCTTTAAGTTTTAAATGATAATGAGTATTAATTATACAAAAAAATTCTTGATAAGATTCTTAATATCGACAATGAGTATCAAAATGTATTAGAAAAGAGAAACTCCCACCCATATTGGGTGGGAGAAAAAGAAAGAATTGATATTATTTAGAAAGTTTTACTTTTCCTGCCATAGTCATAGCAGTCCCATATTTCCCACCGGCTTTATTAATAGCAGGAACATTATCACCATCGTTATTTGTAGTTTTCATATCTGTTGTTTCATATTCACCTGAATCTAATAACCACTCAGCTAACTGTGCTCCAGTATTTACAGAATCACCATTTACAACAATCTGGAACCAAGAAGTAAATCTATCTGTAAGATTTTTTAGCTCTAATACAGGTTCTTTTTCACTACCAACATTTTTTAAATTATTGATTGCATCTCTTAAACCACCACTTACTGCACCAATTGAGTAAGGAGTATATTCTTTTGTTGAATCTACATAAGTTCCAAGCTCTGCATTAAATAGATTCTTCTCTATTGCAATAAATAAAGCTCTTGCTTCTTTTCTATAATTTTCATTATGTGTAGCTAAAAATGCCGCAGTTAAACCACGAACCATTGCAAATTGAGTACCTACTTCTATGCCTTTTTTAGAACCATCTTTTAAATTGTATGATGTTGCAAATAATCCATTTGATTCTTTTAAGTTTTTAATTAAGAAATCAGCTTGAGTTTTAATAATAGATAATGCTTCTTTCCCTTGTTTAGAATCTAATGATTTTGCACCATCAGCAGAACCATAACCAACAGGCAATGCATCAATTGATCTTTGGAAGATTCTTAATGCTTCTAAAGAATATGCAGCATCAAAAGTTGTAAGAATTGAACCTTTTTTGCCATCAAATGTATCAACTAATGTTCCAACTTTTTTATCGAAATGAATTGTTGAAATATTTTCAAATAATAAATTCTGTACATTTGCAGCAGCAGAGAATGCATCAGCAGCTTTTACATCATTTTTTCTATTTGCATCAGTATTTGCTTCTGGAGCATTTTTAAATGGATCACCATCAAACACACTTAAGAATGCAGGATTTTGATTAGCATTATTAGTTCTTTGATCAGAATAAGCATAGAACTCAGAAATTGGCCATAACATTCCCCACGTATCTCTTAAAGAAGAATGATCTTCTTTAACTTTTAAAGATGCAATAGATTTTGTACCATTCTTTTCACCTTCAATAACTGCAACTTTATTTGCAAACCATACAGGTTTTGACGCATCATAAGAAGGAGTAAAAGAAGTACCTAACTTCTTACCATTAAACCCAAGTTTTTCTTGCATAAATAGAATTCTTTCCCAAGCAAGCTCAGTTAAAATTGCTCCATTTACACCATCTGCTGAAGATACACCTAATGCGTGTTTCCCATCATGGTCCATAGTTGAACTTGAAGCTTCAACTTCTTCATCATTTTCAATAATATGCATTCCACCTAAGAAATCTTGTGCCCACATAGTATCTTTTAATAATGCTCCACCAAATGCAGCAGGGTTAAATGTCTTATCCATTCCATTTTCAACCCAAGAAAGAGTTTTATAATCTCTTAAATAAGCAGGTACAGAAGTTTTAACAGTAGATTCTTTTCCATGTTTAAATACAACTACCTCATCATTATTAACAACTGTCATGTCAATTTTTTGTGCAAATTCTGGCATACCAGAGATATATGGAAGTGCTGTTGGATGCATATTTAAAGGTAAGATTTCTGGATCATTTCCAGTTACTTTTGCAAACTTAATAAATCTTTTTGCAAGTGAAGTCATATCTCCACCTCGTGATGCATTTAAAAGACCATTTACTAAATGTGGTCCCATTTTTGATTGATAGTTTAATGCATACATTGCTTCTTCTGAGTACTCATAACTTTCAATTCCTGCAGTATAGTCAAACTGCGTTGGTTGATTTACCGCATTTGGGTCAAGTGTATCTAAGTCTAATCCTAGACCTTCTGCCATAGGCTCACCAGATAATTCAAATTCTGTATAAGCAAACATTGCTCCAGCAGTATTAAATCTTTTGTCCATTACTTCAGCTTTTGTATTAGCTGCGTATAAAGATGATACAACTAAAGATGCTGTAAGTGACATTTTTATTATGTTTTTCATTAAAGTCCTTTTTGTTTTTGAAAACGATTATCAGAATTGTAAAAAAGATATGCTTAATAATTGATTAATTTGATACTAATTATCATTAATAAATAAAATTGATTCTAATTCTTACTTAAATAAAAAGTTTGTTCTCCAATAAAACGCCCTTTAAATAGTGTAATTTTAGTGTCTGTTGATTTTTTTGTACTTATCAAATAAGTTTTTTTATTTTGTTTCATATAGTTAGCACTATTGAT
This sequence comes from uncultured Campylobacteraceae bacterium, assembly GCA_913057765.1. Lineage (GTDB taxonomy): Bacteria > Campylobacterota > Campylobacteria > Campylobacterales > Arcobacteraceae > Halarcobacter. The sequence goes on along the minus strand of CAJXPH010000051.1, from coordinate 523 downwards.
ATAATAATGGTCAATTATTCTATTATCTAGTTTTTTTCTTAAAATTTCAATACTTCTATTACTAATTATAACTCTATTTTTTTCATCAATTTCTTTTATTATTTGATCAATTGGAGACAAAGTTTCTTTGTAGGTAAAAGTAATATATACATTAAACAAAAAAATAAAAGTTACAAAAAGATATCTATTTTTAATACTTTGGGAAATAAAAATAGTAGCTATAAAAACTAAAGGTATCATATGTCTTAAATTATCTGGGTTTTGTGCTAAGGATATCCATAGTAAATAAGAAATAAAAAGGACATATAAAAATATAAATTTCTTTTGAAATTTACACAAAGAGTAAAAAAGAATTATAAAAGGGATATTTGCAATAGAAAAAATATTATCATACCATGAGATTTGCGTATTTTGTCCCGTTCCCCATAATGTAAAATGTCCCAATATAAATCGTTTTGCTTCATAAATATATAATCTGTCTCTTATACACATCTGACGCTGCCGACGAAGAGGATAGTGTAGA
>CAJXPH010000050.1 GCA_913057765.1 uncultured Campylobacteraceae bacterium | reverse complement strand
CGAGATCCTCTCTGGTCTCGTGGGCTCGGAGATGTGTATAAGAGACAGGTATAATTATCAAGCTGCTAAATTTGATTTAGTATATTCTGTAAAACAATATTATATTACGTACTTAAAAAGTTTAAAAAACATTGAAACACAAAACAATGCTTTTAAACTTTTAGAGCAACAGTATAAAGATTCTGAAAATAGATTTGCACAAGGTTTGTTAGCAAGAAATGATTTACTTCAAGTAAATGCACAAATGCTTCAATCAAAACAAGATCTAGCAAGAGCTAAAGCAGATTCCAAAATTGCGAGATATCAGTTAAAAAATGTATTAGGTGGTTCATTAGATGCAAATGAAAAAATAAATGATCTTGAAAAATTAGAGATACTATTAGAAGATTATAATTTAGAAGAGTTAAACAGTAGAAGTGAAATAAAAGCTGTAAAAATGACTATTGAATCATTAATTAGTCAAAAGTTTGCAAATCGAGGTACTTATATGCCTACTGCAGACTTGAGTTTATCATATACAAAATTTGGAGATGATGCTTTTTTAGATGCTGATGATTCAAGTGCTGATGATCAACAAACTGCAACTATAAATTTAAAATGGAATTTATTTAATGGTGGAAAAGATGCTTCACAGGATATTATCTACAAAAAAAGACTTTTACAAACTAAAGAGGCTTTAGAAGATTTAAAACTTTCTATTAAACTTCAATATGAAAAAGCTATTGAAGAATTTGATGTTTCACAATTAAATTTTGAAACTGCAAAAGTATCTTTAGAACAGTCAAATGAAAACTATAAAATAGTAAATAATAGATTTAATGAAGGTTTATCTAGTAGTACAGATTTGATTAATGCAAACTTTTTATTATCTAGTGCAAAACAGAGTTTTGATAATGCATACTATGATAGATTCTTAGCAAAAGCATCGTTAGATAGAATTTTTGAGAAATAGAAGTTTTCTTCTATTTCTTAATCAAAATATTTGAAGTCGTCATCTTCACTTCCATCTTTCTTTCTATTTTTAAATTTCCACATAGTCTTAAAGTAGTTAACTGTCTGAAAAGATAACAAAACTACTATAATAAATATTATAATTGAAGAGATAACAAAAATTATTTCCATCTTATTTACCTACTTTTTAAAGCCCTCATACTTAAATCCAGTATTTCCATTTGAGCCTGAACTCTTCTTGTCTTTTTTCTTAGGAACATTTTCAATACCTCTAAAAGAGTTATACCATTTAAGATCTGTTGGGGTATATGCATTGTTGTTATTTTTCTTCACTGAGGTAAAACTCATTGAACCCCCAGAAAAATCTGTCTTTTCAATAATTATATATACAAATATTATAACTGCAATCCCTACTAATACTTTAAAAAGTATTCTTGAAATTGTATTTGCTAATGTTTTTTTCTTTTGAACGTGATGTGATTTACTCATAATTTCAATTATTCCATAAAAGTTATTAATTCTTTATAGTAGAGATTCTTTAATTTTTTAATATTATTATTTTATAAAAACGATACAAAAAGAATAGAATTTTTCATTTAGTCATAAATACTTTAATTGATCAGAATAGCCATCAAATAAAAATGAAATAGTATTTAGTTTAGTCTCTATTTATTTAGACAGAGTATAATACTTTCATTAATATTCAGGAGTACTTATGGATTATAAAAAGTTTGCAGATTTTTCACCTTGCGATTATGCTGGACCTATAAAAAGAGAGAGTTTTATGGATGCTGGTATAAAACAGCTGTGGCAAGATATCCCAAGAATTTCTGGACCAGCATTTACCGTAAATATGGTACCTGGAGATAATTTAGCACTACATAGAGCAATATATGAAGCACCAAAAGGCTCAATTATTGTTGCTCAAACAAACTCTATGGACTATGCAGTTTCAGGTGGAAATGTATGTGCAATAGCCAAAGGACTTGGGATTGCAGGATTTGTAATTGATGGTGTGGTAAGAGATATAGGGGAAGTAAAAGAGATGAAGTTTCCAATTTTTGGAAGAGGGGTTCATCCTATGCCTGGAACTAAAAAAGCAGTTCTACCTTTAAATACACCAATAGTTGCTGGAGGTATTGCCTTAAACCCTGGTGATATTATTGTTGCTGATGAAGAAGGTATTGCCGTTATTCCAAAAGATATAGCTGAAAGTATATATATTGAAACAAAAACTAAAATGGAAGAAGAATCTGCAATGGGCTTTGAAAAGTGGGCAGAGAATCATCGTAAAAAAATAGATTCTTTTTATAATTAAATTTTTTTATTTATATATGCCATTTATAATATGAATAATAGTTCATCGTTTAATTTTGTTTTTAATTGAATTGGAATAAACTTCCATCTTAAAAAATGAAATTAATATATAAGAATTATATGATTTTTATATAACTAAAGGAAACAGATGAACTCTGTTATTATTGCAGTTACTGTAATGGTTATACTCTCACTTGTAAGAGTAAATATAGTTATCGCCTTAATTATTGGGGCAATTACTGGTGGTCTAACAGCTGGACTTGGACTAAATGAAACTATTCAGGCTTTTAATAAAGGTCTAGGTGGCGGTGCAACTATTGCATTAAGTTATGCAATGCTAGGAACTTTTGCCGTTGCAATCTCAAAATCCGGTATTACAGACTTACTTTCTAACATGATTATAAAAAAAATAAATGGTGATACTTCAGATATTCAATTTATTTATATAAAATATTTAATGTTATCACTAGTTTTATTCGCTGCAATTTCATCTCAAAATTTAGTTCCTGTTCATATTGCTTTTATTCCCATTTTGATTCCACCACTATTACATTCTATGGCCCAATTAGAACTTGATAGGAGAGTTATTGCTTGTGTTATTACATTTGGTTTAGTTGCAACATATATGCTTTTACCAATTGGATTTGGCGGTATTTTCTTAAATGAGATTTTATTAAAGAACTTAGTTGATAATGGAGTACAAGCAGTTTCAGGTCAACTTCCAATGGCTATGGCTATTCCTGTATTTGGGATGTTTTTAGGTTTACTAGTTGCAATATTCTTTACATATAGAAAAAAAAGAGTTTATGATATAAGTAAGATTCTAGAAGTAGAGAGCCAAAGAAAAGAGATAAATAGTTTTTATATTTTTATTGCACTTATTTCTGTTATTACAGCTTTGGGATTACAACTTTATACTAACTCAATAATTATAGGTTCTTTAGCTGGGTTTATCATCTTTATCATTGCTGGAGTTATCAAAGCTAATGAAACTCAAGATTTCTTTACAAGAGGTCTTAAAATGATGGGAATGATTGGATTTATTATGATTGCAGCGAATGGTTTTGCAAGTGTAATAAATAGTACCGGAGGAGTTGAAACATTAGTAGTTTCTGTTGTTGATATTATTGGAGATAATAAATCTTTAGCAGCATTATTGATGCTTTTAGTTGGTTTATTTATTACTATGGGTATTGGTTCGTCTTTTTCAACTATACCAATTATTGCTACAATTTACGCTCCTTTATGTCTTCAATTAGACTTTTCTGCAATGGCAACAATCACAATTATTGGAACAGCAGCTGCTTTAGGTGATGCGGGAAGTCCGGCTTCAGATAGTACACTTGGCCCAACTTCTGGGTTAAATGTAGATGGACAACATGATCATATTTGGGATTCAGTAGTTCCTACTTTTATTCACTATAATATTCCATTAATTTTATTTGGTTGGTTTGCTTCCGTATATGTTTTTTAGAAGAGGTGTTTCCTCTTCTAATTAAATGCTTTAAAAAGTTTTCTGTTTATATGTACAAAAACTATGATTAAAGTAAGAACAAAGATAAACATATAAATAGTAGTATTCCATCCAAATTTCGCATATACAATTGATGGAATTATTGAACCAAATGCTCCTCCAATATAATAGAAACTTAGATACATCCCTGAAGTTAAAGCTTTTTGAGAAAATTTAAGTGAGTTAGCAATTCTTGTAGATACTGTATGTATCGTAAACATACCAATACAAAAAAGAAATACAACTAAAAATAAAAATAGGGCGTTTGAACTAAGAAATAAACTTGTTGAAATTATAAATATCACAATTCCTGCAACAACAGTTCGAAGTTCTTTTTTAAAGAACTTCACAATTTTATGAATAGTTAAAGAGATAATAATTCCCATCCCATAACCTAAATACAAAAGACCAATTTGAGTTTCTGAAGTCTCGGGAATCAGTTCTTTTATTCTAAAAGGCAAGATATTTAGAAGTCCTGCAAATACAAAAAAGATAGTAAACATAAGTGAATAAATCACTATAAATCTTTTATCTTTTAGTATATTTGTAATATCTTTTATTTTTGGTTTTACTAGATTTGCATCACCTTCAAAAGAAAGTTGTTTTATAAAGTAAAGTCCTATTAATAGTGCAAAAGAAAGTGAAAAGAAAACTATTCTCCATCCAAACTCTTCTGCAATAAATCCAGAAAATACCCGACCAACTAATCCTCCAAATACGGTTGCTGCAACATAAATTGACATATTTAGTTTTGTATTTTCTTTGTCATTTGCAAGTATTGACATACAAGCAGTAAGTATTGCTGGTATTACCATTGCCTCAATAGTTCTTATAAACAAAAATATTTCATAAGAATCTGCAAAACCTAATGCGAGATTAGTTATAAATAGTACAACAGAAGCTATTATTAATACTTTTTTAGTTTTTACAGATTCTAAAATATATCCATAAATAATTGGAGAAATAGCTAGGAAAAGCATAATTACTGCAGTAAAAAAAGATGCCTTTACAATTGATATTTCAAATTCATTTGCCAATAATGGTTGTAAAGGCTGAGTTGCATACATTACTGAGAGTAATATTGTGATTGTGTATATAACTATAAGTAATTCTTTTTTTTGCATCCTTTAAATAACTGCTCCTGATGCTGCCATTATTTCTTTTGCGTCTTCACTCATTTTACTTGTATCCCATGGTGGATCAAAAACTAAGTTTACATTTACTTCATCTATCTCTTCTACGCTAAGTGTTACATATCTTACTTGTTCAACTAATCCTTCTGCTACTGGACAAGAAGGCGATGTTAAAGTCATTACAACTGTAGCATGCCTATAATTATCTATTATTGCAAAGTCTATATGGTATATTAATCCTAAGTCGTAAATATTTACTGGGATCTCTGGGTCGAAAATATTTTTTAATCTTTTGATTGTTTCATTTCGAATAGCATCATCATTTTTTATTAGTGACATAATATTTGCCTTTTTATGCTTTTAAAGCATACTCTTTTATTTTTTTAATCATTCCTATTATTCCACTTTGTCTATTTGGAGTAATAACCTCATTTAATTCTAATTGATATACTATATCCATGTCTGCATCTTTAAGTTCTTCAATTGTGGAATCAGAAAATATTTTTAATATCATATATACCAGACCTTTTACAATAATTGCATCTGATGTTCCTTTAAAATAAAGCTTTCCATCTTTTTCTTCACATATTAACCATACTTGTGATGTACAACCATGAACTATATGTGCAGGGACTTTATATTCATCATCTAAAGAATCTAGTTTTTTACCTAAATCTATTATGTATTCATATTTTTGTAATTCATCTTCAAAAAAATCTAGGTCTTCTTTAATATCTTTTACTCTATTTTCTATACTCACTATCTTTCCTTACTAGTCTTCTAGCATACTAAGAGCTCTTTTTAGTGCAACTATTAGTTTATCAACATCTGTGTAGTCATTATAAAATGCTATTGAAACTCTAATTGTACCTCTTATACCTAATTGTTTCATAATAGGTTGTGCACAATGATGTCCAACTCTAAGAGCTATTCCCATTTTATCTACAAGTATTCCTATATCATCATGAACAATACTTTTAAAGTTGAAGCTTCTGCTTCCTATACTTTCTTCAATATCATTGTAAAAAGTGATATTAGGTATTTTTTTTAGTTCTTCATTTAAATAATTATATACATCTTTCTCAATAGGTTCAATATTTTCATATCCAACATGAGAGATGAATTTTAAGGCTTCTGCAAATCCAATTACTCCAGCAATGTTTTGTGTACCTGCTTCAAATTTATAAGGAGAGTCAAGTAAAGTAGAACTATTGAAATCAACTTCATGAATAGTTGCTCCTCCTGTTTGATAAGCTTGCACATCTTTTAAATATTTTTCTTTTATATATATTGCACCGACACCTGTTGGACCGAATGTTTTATGTGAAGATATGGCAAAGAAGTCTGTATCTAATTCTTGCATATCAACTTCCATGTGAGCTAGACTTTGCGCTCCATCAATCATAACTATTGCATCATATTTATGGGAGAGTTCTGTTATTGCTTTTATATCATGAATTTTTCCAAAAGCATTTGAAATATGGGTAACACTTACAAAAGCATTTGGATTATTTTTTAGAAGCTCTTCAAAGTGTTCATAATCAAAATCTAGGTTGTCATTTACTTTTACTACTTCTAACCCATTACCTAAACTTCTTCCTTGCATATGCCATGGAACTATATTTGAATGGTGCTCTAAAGAGGAGATAATAACCGTTTTAAAATTTTTAGCATATGAAGTGGCTATAAAATTAATAGACTCTGTTACCCCTTTTGTAAATATAATCTCTTCGTTTAAATTTGCATTTATAAATTTTCTTAAAATTTTTCTTGCATCTTCAAATTTTTGTGTTGCTTTGTTTGCATCTCCAAAATTACTTCTATGTGTATTTGCACAATATTTTTCATAATATTGGGTTTGTGATTGTATAACAGCTTCCGGTTTTTGAGTAGTTGCGGCATTGTCCAAATATACTATTTCAGAATTTTTAAAATATGGAAAATCTTTTTTAAACATAATCACTTCTTTTAAAATTTGTTATAAATTCTTTTATTTTTTGATCTTTTATATTATCGTATATTTCATTTTCAAAAGCTTTTAAAAGCATCTCATATGCTTTGCTTTCTTCTATTCCACGTGAACGTAAATATAAAAGTTGTTCCCTATTAAGTGAACCAACTGTTGCCCCATGACTAGCTTCTAATTCATCTATTGAAATTTCTAGATGAGGTTTAGCAAATATTGTTGCATCATCACTTAGTAAAATTGTTTTTGAATTTTGTCGAACTTTTGAAAAGTTTCCATTTTCATTAACTATTGATTTTGCTTCAAAAACTGCTTTGGAATGATCATGTAAAGAGTGTTTATAATTAATACTACTAAATGAACTTTTGTTATTATGCAGTGTATTAAATATAGATGATGAATGTGCCTCTTTATACAATCTTACAAGACCATTTATATTTAGACTTGATTCAACATTATCTAATGATGTTTCATAAATACTTAAATTAAAACCATCTCCTATTTCATAACTATTATGCTCAATTGTTGCATTGTTTTTTAAATCAATTATGGCATTAATTATCAAACTATTTGACTGCTTAATATCTTGATACTTGAAGTAATTTAAATTTGCACTTTCTTCAACTTCAAAGACTCTATTTACACTATAAAATGTATTTTTACAACTTGATAAAAAAACTTCTATTACAGAAGCTTTAACATTTTTTTCTACTTTGATATTTAGAGTATTTGTATTAATAATATCGTCTTCTGCTAATACATGAACAATAACTATTGGCTCTTTTGTATCTTCTTTAATATTAAGTTCATAGTTTTTTGAGTCTAAATCTTGGTTTATTTTATAAAGCTCATTATTTTTAGATGATACTTTATCTTTTTGAACTAAATTTAAATCTATTATATAGTCTTTTTTATCTTTAAAACTATACTCAAAAAGGGAAGAAAGGTCTATTTTTCTAAATTCTTCATCTTTTTTTGTAGGAAATTTTATATTTTTTAAATCAATTAATTTCATCATTTATTCCTATTCCCTCATAACCTTTGCTATCAAGTTCCAGTGCTAAATTATAATCACCTGTTTTTACTATTTTCCCATCTTTTAATACATGTACGAAGTCTGGTTTTATTAAAGATAATAATCTATCATAGTGTGTAATCATCAAAAGAGAACGACTTTTATCTTGTGCTAATAAATCATTTACTACTTCCGCCACAGTTTTAATTGCATCAACATCAAGACCTGAATCTATCTCATCAAGCATAATTAATTCTGGTTTTAGTAAAAGTAATTGCATTAATTCATTTCTTTTTTTCTCACCACCACTAAATCCATCATTTAAATCACGTTGCATTAATTTTTTATCAATATCAAATCTTCCTAGCTCTTTTTTTGAAAGTTTTAAAAACTCCATAGTGTCTAGTTCTTCTTGATTATTATATTTTCTTTTTTCATTTATTGCTGTTCTTAAAAAATAGCTATTATTTACTCCTGGAACTTCAACTGGATTTTGAAAGCTCATAAAAATACCTTCGTTTGCCCGTTCATTTACATCTAAGTCTAATAGATTTTTATTTTTATATGTAATATCACCTTCTATTACTTCACAATCATAGTGAGCACTTAGTGTTTTTACAAGTGTAGATTTACCTGTACCATTTTGTCCCATAAGAACATGTATCTCACCCGGATTTATTTTTAAATCTAAGCCTTTTAAAATTTCTTTATTATCAATATTTACTTTTAAATTTTTAATGTTTAACATATTAATTTCCTTTAAAAATGTCCCATTTTTTTGCCTTCACTTTGTTCGTCACAAGACTACGCTATGAAGAAGGGAACCTTTTTATTTTATGACTTCTTTTTACGGCATGGCAAAGCCATACCTAAAGAAGCAAATTCTAAAGGAGACAACGAGTTGTCTCTATCCTACACTACCTTCAAGAGATATACTCAACAGTTCTTTTGCTTCAGCTGCAAATTCCATTGGTAATTCTTTTAAAACTTCTTTACAAAAACCATTAACAATCATTGCAATGGCATCTTCTTCACTTATTCCTCTTTGGTTCAAATAAAATAGTTGTTCATCTGAAATCTTTGAAGTTGTTGCTTCATGTTCTATATTTGATGAACTGTTCTTAACCTCATGATATGGATAAGTATGTGCTTTACATTTATTTCCTATTAGTAAAGAATCACATTCTGAAATATTTCTTGCATTTTTCGCATTTTTCCCAACTCTAACTAATCCTCTATATGCATTTATTCCATGCATTGCAGAAATACCTTTTGAGATAATTGTTGATTTTGTATTTTCACCTATATGAATCATTTTACTTCCTGTATCTGCTTGTTGACTTCTACTTGAAATTGCTACAGAATAAAATTCTCCAACCGAGTTTTTACCTTTTAATATACAAGATGGATATTTCCATGTTAAAGATGAACCAGTTTCAACTTGAGTCCAAGATATTTTTGAATTTTCACCTTGACATAAACCTCTTTTTGTAACAAAGTTTAGTATTCCACCTTTTCCATTTTCATCACCTGGATACCAGTTTTGAATAGTTGAATATTTTATTTGTGCATCATCCAGTGCAACAAGTTCAACTACTGCTGCATGAAGTTGTCTTTCATCTCTACTTGGAGCTGAACAACCTTCATTGTAAGAAACGTAACTACCTTTATCTGCAATAATAATAGTTCTTTCAAATTGTCCTGTATCTAAAGCATTTATTCTAAAATATGTAGATAGTTCCATTGGACATCTTACATTTGGTGGAATATATACAAAACTACCATCTGTAAATACTGCACTATTTAATGCTGCAAAATAGTTGTCTCCAGTTGACACAACTGATGCTAAATATTTTTTTAATAATTCTGGATGATTATTTGCTGCATCTGATACAGAACAAAAAATAATTCCTAATTTTTCTAATTCACCTTGATATGTTGTTTTAACTGAAACAGAATCAAATACTGCATCTACTGCAACATTCTTAACCCCTGCAAGCATTTTTTGCTCTTCAAGTGGAATTCCAAGTTTTTCATATGTTTTTAAAATTTCAGGGTCTACTTCATCTAATGAATCTAATGCTTTTTTAGGAGCAGAAAAATATGAAATATCTTTGTAATCAATCATTGGATATCTTAAATTTGCCCAAGAAGGTTCTTCCATTTTTAGCCATCTTTTATATGCTTTTAGTCTAAAATCTAAAAGCCACGATGGTTCATTTTTCTTTTTTGAAATTGCTTTAATTACATTTTCATCAAGACCTTTAGGGAAAGTATCACTCTCTACTAAAGTTTCAAAACCTAGCTTATAATCGCTATTTAGTAAGTCTTTTATTTGTTGATTATCACTCATTACAAGCTCCTTATTTCTAAATAGGACTAAAATACTCCTATTTCTAATCTCAATGTAACATATGTGCATTAAATAAGTATTTAGAGTTTTAATTAAATTTCTAATTTTATAAAAATTTAATAAATAAACTTTTAAATATTGTCACACTTTTACCTTCTATTTCGTCTTAATATTACAAACTACAAAAAAAGGAATAGTTATGTTCGATGAAAAGAAATCGTTAGAAATGTTAGAGGGTTTTGGTTCTCATTATGATTATGATACTACTTATATGAAAGAGATGTTAAATGTTGCTCCAAATGCTTTTGAAAAATTTGAGAGCTTTTTACCAATGGCAAGTTTTGTGCAAAGTGCACCAAAAGATGTAATTTATTTAGTTAAATTAGCAGCAATGAAAAATGAAGATTGTGGTGCTTGTTTACAATTAAATGTAGATATGGCTATTGAAGCTGGAGTTGATAAAAATATCATAAAAGAAGTTATTTTTAATGAAGGTAAAAACTTACCATTATCTTTAAAAGATATTTACAAGTTTACATTACTTGTTTCAAATAATAAGATTATCGATGATACTTTATATGATAAAATATATGAAACTTATTCAAAAGAAATAATGGTTGAAGTTTCATTAGCAATTGCTTCTGCAAAAGTATTTCCAACTATAAAACGAGTTTTGAATGATATTAAAAGTTGTTCAGTAATAAAAATAAAGGTTTAATTTAAATGGATGAATTAGTAGTACAAACACAAATTTATAGAAAAGAGATTATCTCTTATGTTTATAGACTAACAGGCTCAATTGAAGAGGCAAAAGATATAACACAAGAAACGATATTAAAATATATAAGTTTAAAAGATGTTGTTATTGATAATCCGAAAGCTTGGATGTTTAAAGTTGCTACTAATTTATCTCTAGATTTTTTTAGAAAAACAAAAGTGAAAAAAGAGATGTATATAGGACCATGGCTTCCTGAGCCATATATTGAAGAATCATTTAGTATTGAAGATGATATGGAACTTGATGAGTCTTTGTCTGTTGCACTTTTAGTTCTTATGGAAAAATTATCATCAAAAGAAAGAATTGCTTATATTTTGCATGACCTTTTTGATTTTAAACATAAAGAAATAGCAGATATTTTAGCTACAAGTTCTCAAAACAGTAGACAATTAACATCCCGAGCAAATAAAAAACTAAAAGAAAAAAAAAGCAAACATTCACCTTCTAAAAAAGAACATTTAGAATTAACAGAATCTTTTTTGAAAGCCATTAAAGAAGGTGATTTTAATAATTTGAAGAAGATCTTTAAGGCTGATATTGAATTACATTCTGATGGTGGTGGAAAAGCAATTGCTGCAAGAAAAGTTTTATATGGAGATAATGACTTTGTTAGTAAATTCTTAATTAAAGTAACACATTCTCTTTTTGAAAAAAGTAAAAATAATGTTGAATTAAAAATGCTTTGGTTTAATGGTTCTCCTGGTTTAATTCTATTATATGATGGAGTAGTGGTATCTTCTTACAGTTTTGAAATTATAGAGAATAAAATTTCAAGAATATATTCATTAAGAAATCCTGATAAATTAAAGTTTTTCAGACTTTAATTATAGAATTACTTATGAATATTAGCTTCTAATTTATTAGTATAATAAGAAATAGGATATGTAAGCATTAAATATCCAATTGCAAGAGGAATATAACTTTCCAAAGTAGAGTAGGTATATGCATTTACTTCTTGTGCATTCATTGTAAACTCACTAATTGATATAATTGAAAGAAGTGATGAATCTTTTATAATACTTGCAAATTGTCCAGTAAGAGCAGGTAACATTCTTCTAAATGCTTGAGGAAAAATTACATATAAATACATCTGATATGGAGACATCCCAAGACTTAAACTCGTTTCATATTGCTCAAAATCTACAGATTCTATTGCCGCTCGTATTATCTCACATACATAAGCACCTGCGAAAAGAGCAAGTATTACTGTTCCTACAATATATCTATTTTCAAAACCGAGATTGTTTGCAAAAACATAAAAGAAAATAAGTATTTGAACAAGTAGTGGAGTTCCTCGTATTATTTCGATATAAAATCTTGAAAAGAACCTAAGAATAATAAACTTTGAATTTTGTCCATAGGCAAAGAATAGACCAATAATAAAACTTAATATAAGTGCAAAGAAAGATATTATGATAGTCATCATGAAACCATCTATGAATTTTTGTCTGTATTCGTAAATACCTTCCCAATTAAAATTGTAAGATATGTTTTTAAACATAAAATAAAATGTAATAAGAACTAAACTAATAAGTAAAACTAGGTTAAAAAGATAAATACCTTTATCTAGATGTTTTTTCTTTTTAAAACCTAATTCGTGAATAAATAAATCTTTTAAATTGATAATTATTTCCTAGAAAAAGAATGGAATATTTAATTCGTCAAATGTTTTTTTAGCATCTGTTAAATATCTATTAGCTAACGTTTCAAATGTTCCATCAGCTTTTGCTTGAGTAATAAATGCATCAACTTCAGCTTTCAAAGGATCATTTTGTTTTAAAGCAACTCCCCAGTATTCAAAATCTTTTTGAAAAGATTTTAATAAAGGAACTGTTGTATCCATATTCTTTGCGTAGTTTTTATAGATAGTTAATTGATCATAAATAAATCCATCAGCTTTCCCTTGTACTACTTCAATCACACAAGCTGCTTCTTTATCAAATGCTAAAACTTCTGCATTAGGCAGATGGTCTTTTGCATAGATATGTCCTGTAGAACCCTTTTTTACTGCAACTATCTTTCCTGCAATATTTAATTCATCAATTGATTTTACACCAGAATCTTTGTTTGCTAAGATTGCTAAAGATGATTGTGCATACGGAATAGAAAAGTCAATTGACTTTTTTCTTTCTTCAGTAATTGTCATAGATGAGATAATTAGATCAACTTTCCCAGTTTTAAGTGATGGGATTAAACCATCCCAAGCAATATTTTCAATTATAACTTCACGTCCAAGATGTGCACCTAATGCTTTTGCAAAATCAACTGATACACCTGATGGAGTTCCATCTTTATCACTCATTTCAAAAGGAGGGTAAGCTAGTTCCATTCCAACTTTTAAAACTTTTTTTTCTACTTTAACTTCTGTTTTTTGCTCTTTTTCTTTTTCACCACATCCTGCTAAAACTAAAGCAAGTATCGATGAAAACACTACTAAAAGGAGTTTATTCATAATTTTACCTTTTTAAAATTTTGACCATTATCTCATATTTATTATTTACATATAATAAGTTAAGTAATTTTTGGTCATAATTTTTTTAATTTCTTTTAAAGAGTTTATTATGTTAGTTGTAGAATTTATAGAAAATATTGGTGCTGTCTCTTATACACATCTGACGCTGCCGACGAAGAGGATAGTGTAGATC
>CAJXPH010000049.1 GCA_913057765.1 uncultured Campylobacteraceae bacterium | reverse complement strand
TGGGCTCGGAGATGTGTATAAGAGACAGGATAAGAAGAGACTTACTAATAAGAAAGATAGCTTATGGGTAGAAGAAGAATCTTTATACCAAAGATGTGGTAGTTGTCATCATCTACATGATGTAAAAGAATTCACAGCTAATCAGTGGCCTCAAATAATGAAAACAATGCAGAACAATGCAGGTTTTACAAAAAATGAAGCAAAAAATGTAAGTGTATTTTTACAATATAAATCAATTCAGGAGAAATAAAATGGAAACTTCAAGAAGAAATTTTTTAAAAGTAGCAGGTTTAGTTGGAGCTAGTGTTCCGTTAATGTCAGCAAATTTATCATTACTTGATAAGAAAAAAGTTGTTACAAATGGTACTCACTGGGCTTTAAGTGATGTAACGATTAAAAATGGTGTAATTATTAGTAATAAACCTATTGGAATTGACCAAAAACCATCTTTAATGGAAAAATCGTTAATCAGTAGAACTTATAACCAAACAAGAGTTGAGTATCCTCACGTAAGAGAAGGGTTTCTTAAAAACAGACATAATAGTGATACAACAAAAAGAGGAAGTGAAAAGTTTATCCGTGTTTCTTGGGAAAAAGTAAATGAAATTCTTCATGAAGAGATGATAAGAGTTAGAAAAACTCATGGAGAAAGATCTTTATATGCTGGAAGTTATGGATGGCAAGGTTTAGGTAAATTTAATGGTCCAAGAACACTGTTAAAAAGAATGTTAAATGCAACAGAAATACCATTTGTTGACTCTATAGGAAACTACTCAAATCAAGCAGTAAATGTAATTTCTACTCATACTATTGGGACAAGTCAATACCATAAACATACGTCTTTAGATTTAATTGCAAAACATACTGATAATCTAATTTTATTAGGTTGTGATTTATTAAAAACTAATCAAATTGCGTGGGTTGGAACACTTCATGAAGCTTACCCTGAATTTGAAAAATTAAAAATGGCTGCTAAAAATAGAAATATGAAAGTAATTTCTATTGATCCAATGGTAACAGATACCGCAAAATATTTAAATGCTGATACTATTAAACTTGTTCCAAATACAGATGTTGCATTATTATTAAGTATTGCATATTATTTATATACAAATAACTTACATGATAAAAAGTTCTTAAAAAAATACACAATAGGTTTTGATAAATTTAAAGACTATATTATAGGTAAAGATGATGGTATTAAAAAAACTCCTGCTTGGGCTTCTAAAATAACAAGTATTTCTGAAAATGAAATTATTAGACTTGCTAAATTAGTATCAAAAGGTACAACTATGTTTATGCCAGGTTGGTCAATGCAAAGAGGTGATCATGGAGAACAACCTAACTGGATTATTTATACAATAGCTTCTATGCTAGGGCAAATTGGACAAGATGGTGGTGGATTTGGATCTTCTTTTAATTATGCAAATTCAGGGGCAAGTGTTCATGTAGGTGTTGGTGCTCCTGGTATTACTTCATTAAAACCTAAAAAGAAATATCATGATGCTATTCCTGTTGCAAGAATTACAGATATGATGATGAATCCAGGGAAAACAATTGATTATAATGGTAAAAAGATTACTTATCCAAAAATCAAAATGATTTGGTGGGCTGGAGGAAATCCTATGCATCATCACCAAGATAGAAATTCTATGGTTGAAGCATGGCAACAAGCTGAAGTAATAGTTAATCAAGATCCTTTCTGGACAGCAAGTTCAAGAATGGCAGATATTGTATTACCAGTTGCTACAGAAATTGAAAGAAATGATATTACAAATATTGGTTCTAGAACTAATATGGCATATATGGCTATGAAAAAAGGTATTGAACCCGTTGCAGAGTCAAAAACTGATTTTGATATTTTTAAAGATTTATCTGCTAAATTTGGTAAAGAAGAAGTATTTACAGAGGGTAAAGAACCTATGGATTGGATAAAAGAATTTTATAATAGTTCAAGAAAACAAGCTAAAATGAAAAAAATCAATATGCCAACATTTGAAAAATTTTGGGATAAAGGTCTAATTACATTTGATGAAAAAGCAAAAGATTCTGATACATATAATGCATTTGAAGATTTTATAAATGAGCCTTTAGATAATCCATTAGGAACACCTTCTGGAAAAATTGAGATTTTCTCAAGCAAAATTGCATCGTTTAAATATGATGATTGTCCTGGTCATCCTACGTGGATGGAACCTGTTGAATATTTAGGAAATAAAACTAAAGAACATCCATTACATTTAGTAACTCCACATCCAAAATTTAGATTGCATTCTCAATTAGATAATACAATTATGAGAGAAGTATATAGTGTTCAAGGAAGAGAACCAATTATGATAAATCCTAAAGATGCAAAAGCAAAAGGAATTAAAGATGGTGATTTAGTACTTCTTTCAAACAAAAGAGGAAAAGTACTTGCTGGAGCAATTGTAACTGATGATATTAGAGAAAACGTAGTATCTATGTGTGAAGGTTCTTGGTATGATCCTGTTGAACCTGGAAAAATCGGAAGTTTATGTGCTCATGGTGATGTAAATTTAGTAACATTAGATAAAGGAACATCAAAATTAGCTCAAGGTCCTGTTGTAAATTCAAACCTTGTAACAATTGAAAAATACACAGGAGTAATTCCTCCTATAAAAGTATTCTCAAAACCTAGAGGTGCATAATACAAAATTCTTCACGCATTAAGCGTGAAGAATTATTTAAACTACGAACATGAACTTTGCTAAAACTATTATTACAATTCCACATACTAAAACAAATTTATGAAAATGTCTCATAATTGGATGTGGTTGTTTTTTGAATAATTTTCTAGATAGTGAATATACAATCCCCGATGCAATTATTAAAGCGATAACTACTTTTAACATAAGAAGTTGTTGTAATGTACTATTGAAAACTCCTAGGTCAGAATTAATATATTTTGATAACATAAATCCACCAGAGAGAACAATTATTAAAACAGTTGCTGGGAAAATTGTTCTTGCTCTATTTGATAATGCAGTAGTAACTTTTTGTTGTTCTTCTTCCTTTAATACTTTTTTCATTGCAGGAAGTACGATTACGTCTGCAAAAACAAAACCTATGAAAATTACTGCACAAAATAAATGTATTGTTAGTGCTATAGTATATGCCATTTGAATATCCTTTTATTTAATTTGAAAACTAAACTACAAACATAAATTTTGCAAGAACAACAATCGCTATTCCTAAAACTAATGCATATGTATGAAAATAGTTCATAAAACCAATAGGTTCTTTTTTTGTAAGTTTGCAATACATAGTATAAATGACTCCTAGTACAATAAGAAGTACAAAAAAGACTTTTATCATAAGTAGAATTTGCATAGAACTTGAAAAGTATCCTAGTTCACTATTTGCATACTTTGTAAACATATATCCGCCTGTTCCCATTAATAGTAAAACTATAGGAGGATAGATCTTAAGCCCACGTCCAACAATAGCTTCAATCATATTAGTGTGAAACTCTTCACCAAGTTTATTTTTAACTGCTGGGAAAACTACAACATCTGCGAAGATAAAACCTATGAAGATGATTGCAGATAGAAGGTGTACGATTAAAATTAAAGTGTATTCCATTATTTAAACCTTTTGAGTAATGAATTGTTTTTTGAGAATTATAATCAGTATTGGATTTGTTTTCATTGATAGGGGTCAATATTTAACTTTTACTTTAAACTCAACCCAACTCTTTGTTTTTCTAGGTCTATAGAAACAACTTTAATTTTTTCTAAATTTTGATTAATACTCAAAATTTCACTTGGGTGATTAATTCTTTTTGTACTTATTTGTGAGATATGAAGTAGGGCATCATTTTTTAGTCCTATATCTACAAAAGCTCCAAAGTCTGTGATATTTCTAACAATCCCAGTTAGTATATATCCTTCTTTAAGGTCTTCAATTTTTGTTACGTCACTTGCAAATGTAACTTGATTAAATTCATTTCTCACATCGTATCCTGGCTTTTTAAGCTCATCTATAATATCTTTTAGTTTTAGTGGTGTTATGTTTAGTTCATTTGCTATTTGTTCTATTTGATTATCTTTTATATCTTCAATTATGTAATTTTTTTGTAAATTCTTTGCCGCAGTATAATCTTCAGGGTGAATAGCTGTATTATCTAAGATAGATTTCCCATCTTTTATTCTTAAAAAACCTACTGCTTGTTCATATGCTTTTGCACCAAGACCTTTTACTTTTAGTAGTTCACTTTTGCTATTGAACTTTTTTATAGTATTTCTGTGCTCTACTATATTTTTTGCTAATTTTTCAGAAATCCCTGAAATAAAAGATAATAATTTATATGAAGCAGAATTTAGATCTACTCCCACCTTATTTACTAAATCCACTGTTGTATTTTCTAGTTTAAGTCCCAACTCTTTTTGGTTTACATCATGTTGATATTGACCAATTCCAAGTGATTTAGGGTCAATTTTTACAAGTGTAGCCATGGGGTCTCTAAGTCGTCCTGCTATTGAAATAGCTCCTCTTATAGTTACATCAAGGTTTGGATATTCTTCTGCTGCAATTTTCGAAGCAGAGTATACACTTGCTCCTATTTCACTTACAATGGCATAGTTTATATCTAGGTTATTTTCTTTTATAAGATTTGAGGCAAACTCTGCTGTTTCTCTTGAGGCTGTTCCATTTCCTATTGCAATAGAAGTAATCTTATATCTTTTGATTAAGTCTAATATTACTTTATTTGAAGCTTCAATATTTTGTTTTGGTTTTGTTGGATAAATTACATTTGAGTCTAAATAAATTCCATTTTCATCAATAACTGCAAGTTTACATCCTGATACAAAACCAGGATCCATTCCTAAAATCACTTGATTTACAAGTGGTGCTGTTTGAAGTAACTCTTTTAAATTTTTACCAAAAAGTTCAATTGCTTCTAATCCTGCTTTTTCTTTTAAAGTGTTTATAGCTTCTCTTTTTAAACTTGGAAGAAGAAGTCTTTTTAATCCATCTTTATATGCATCAAAAACTATATCTTTTGATGAATTAGCCCATTCTGGTATTTTGTATTTTCTGATGTTTTCTAAGATATGTTTTTCATCTATATCTACTTTTATTGTCAATTGCTTTTCATTTACTGCTCTTAAAATTGCTAAAGTTCTATGTGGTTTGATATATTTTATTTTTTCATTTTGATTTGCAAAGTTTGCGTAAACTCCACTTTTATCAAATTCTTTTCCTTCTTTAATTTGTATTTCACCCCAGTTTGAAATTAGGTTTCTAATAATCTCTTTTGATCTAAAGTCATCTGCATATCTCTGGGCTATTATATCTTGAGCTTGTTTTATAGCATCATCCGTAGATAAAACTTTATTATTTAAGAAATTTCTAGCTTTTTGATTTATTTCATTAGTTGAATGTTTTAAACTCTGAATAATATTTGCAAGTGGTTCAATACCATTTTCTATTGCACTACTAGTCCTAGATGATTTTTTATCTTTAAAGGGACTATATATATCTTCACAAGCTTGTAATGTTTTTGCATCTTCAATACTTTTTTTAATTTTTTCATTTAAAAAGTTTTTCTCTTCTAGTAAAGTTACTATTTCTTCTTTTCTTTTGATAAGTTTCTGACTGTATGTAAAGACTTGCTCGAAAGCTCTTAAATCTTCGTCACTTGCATTTCCTGTTAAATCTTTTCTATATCTTGCAATAAAAGGAATAGTACAACCTTCATCAAGTAAGTTAATTATATTTTGTATATGCTTATTTGATAAAGTTGTTTCTTCTTTGATTAGGTCAATTAAGTTGCTAGTCAAGAGTTATTTCCTTAAAATCGCTTCTTGTCATGTATAGA
Organism: uncultured Campylobacteraceae bacterium; assembly: GCA_913057765.1. GTDB lineage: Bacteria > Campylobacterota > Campylobacteria > Campylobacterales > Arcobacteraceae > Halarcobacter. The sequence continues at coordinate 8,092 of CAJXPH010000049.1, read as the reverse complement.
GGTTTATTTCTTTTGGCTCTTACTGTATATACAAATGAAATTTTTGCTTTTTCTGTTTCATTTTTATTTGCGTGGTGAAGTGTTTTACAATGAAATAATACGATATCACCTTTTTGTAAATTTGTATGTACTTTTGTTTTAATTAATTCTTCATTTTTAGTATCTAAAAAGTTTGAATCTTCATCAAATTGTTCTTTTTCAAATTCCATTTTATGAGATTTAGGAATAAATTCTAAAAGACCATTTTCTAAAGTCTCATCATCTAAACTTAACCATATTGAAATTAAATCATCATTTTTAAAACTCCAATAACGTCTGTCTTGATGCCAAGAAGTTCTAGATGATTCTTTTGGCATTTTAGTCATAATAGAGTTATGATGTGCAAGGGATAAAATTGGGATATCATTTAGAAGTTGTTTTAAAATAAGTCTAATCTTTTTATGTGTCATCCAAGTCTTAAATATCTCTTCTCTATCATAAACCTGTCTTAGTCTTCTTACAGTTATATCTTTTGTTTCTTTTCTTAAATAGTCTGCTTCTGTTTCTATTGGTGCTTGTTTTTCTTGTAAATGTTTATTTGCTTTTTCTAATATATCATTACAAAGTTGTTCATCAGCAAAGTTTTTTAAAATTAAGAAGCCATTTGTATTAAATTCTTCTACTTGTTGTTTTGTTAGTTTCATATACTCTCATTAAAAATAAATTTGCTCATTCTACTTTAGTTTTTATATCACAAAGATTAATCTTATATAATATAAGTGAATAAGTATTCAATATTTAAGCTAAATAGTCCTATAATTATAAATTAATATAATAATCTTATATAAGGAGAGTTAATATGAAAAAGTTTATTTCTACACTTGCACTTGGGGCATTTCTATTTACATCATGTGCAGTAGCAAGTCAAAAAGAGGGACTAAATGTTGTCCTTACATCAGGTGATACTCAAACACAAATGATGGCAATGGTACTTTCAATGATGACGATAAAGGCTAAAAAGAAAGTGAATATTACAATGTGTGCAGCAGGTGGAAAACTAGCTCTAAAGAGTACAAAAACACCAGTTTTTGAACCAGCTAAAAAATCGCCAACTATGTTGTTAAATGTATTAATTAAAAAAGGTGCAAGTGTTCAAATATGCCCATTATATTTACCAAGTATAGGTGAAGATGCGAGTGCATTAATTGAAGGTATTAAAGTTGCAAAACCACCAAAAATTGCAGCTCAGTTACTTAATGGTGATTATACTACTTTAAGTTATTAGAAATTAAGAGGAACTTTCCTCTTAATTTTATGGATGTACTTCTTTTAAAGCATCACCAATTTGAGTAATAGTTCTAACTGTTGCTACACCTGCTTGTTCAAGTGCGGCATATTTATCCTCAGCAGTTCCTTTACCCCCATCAATAATTGCGCCAGCATGACCCATTCTTTTACCTTTTGGAGCAGTAACTCCTGCAATATATGAAACAACAGGTTTAGTTACATATTGTTTTATAAATTCAGCAGCTGCTTCTTCTTTTGCTCCACCAATTTCACCAATCATTACAATTGCTTTTGTTTCAGGATCATCTTGAAACATTCTTAACATATCAATAAAATCTGAACCAGGAACTGGATCTCCACCAATACCTACACAAGTACTTTGTCCAAAACCTGCGATAGTTGATTGATTTACTGCTTCATATGTTAATGTACCCGATCTTGAAATAATTCCAACTGATCCTGGCATATGAATTGACTCAGGCATAATCCCCATTTTACATTGTCCTGGAGTTATAATTCCTGGACAGTTTGGACCAATAAGTCTTGAACCATTTAAATCAATTGCAGCTTTTACATCAAGCATATCAATAGTTGGAATTCCTTCTGTGATACATACAATTGTTTCAATACCATTTTCACTTGCTTCTATAATTGAATCTTTACAAAAAGGAGCTGGTACATAGATAATAGAAGCAGTTGCTCCTGTAAGTCTTTTAGCACATTCCACAGTGTTATAAATTGGAAGGTCTAGATGAGTTTGTCCACGTCTACCTGGAACTACACCACTTACTACATTTGTTCCATATGCAATTGCTCTTTGAGTATGGAAACTAGCTTGTGAACCTGTTAAACCTTGAACTAATACTTTTGTATTTTTATCAATTAAAATAGCCATTAGTTTGCTCCTTTTGTAAGTTCAATAACTTTTTGTGCAGCTTTATCTAAGTTTGATTCTTCATAAACTAAAACATCTGAATTCCTAATAAGGTCAAGACCTTCAGCTGCATTAGTTCCTTCAAGTCTTACAACAATTGGAATATCTAAATTCATTTTTTCAGCTGCTGAGATAATACCAGAAGCGATAATATCACATCTTACGATACCCCCAAAAATATTCACTAAAATGCCATTTACTTTTTTATCTGATAGAATAATTTCAAAAGCCTGAATAACTCTTTTTTCATTTACACTTCCCCCAACATCTAAAAAGTTTGCAGGTTCCCCTCCATGAGTTTTAATTAAATCCATAGTTGCCATTGCAAGACCTGCACCATTTACCATACAGGCAATATTTCCATCAAGTGAAATATAATTTAAATCTAATTTTTCAGCTTTTAATTCTCTTTCATCTTCTTGTGACTCATCTCTAATTTCATTCATTTTTGGCTGTCTGTATAATGCTGAATTATCAACTTGAATTTTTCCATCAAGACACATTAAGTAACCTTGTTTTGTAATCACAAGTGGATTTACCTCAATAAGTGAAAGATCATTTTCTACAAACATTTTATACATCTTTTGCATTAAATCAATCATTTGTGCAGACAGAGTTTTATCTAATTCTAAATCGTCACATATTTGTCTACATTGAGCAGGCATAATTCCAACAATAGGATTAATAGGATTTCTTAATATCTTCTCAGGAGTTTTTTCAGCAACTTCCTCAATTTCCATACCACCTTCACTTGAAGTAATGATGATTATTCTTTGTGTTGTTCTATCTACTGCAAAAGCTAAATAGATTTCATCAAGAATATCACAAGGTTCTTCAATAAAAATTGAGTTTATTGGTTGTCCGTCACCTGTTGTTTGGTGAGTTTCTAATCTACTTCCTAACAGTCTTCTTACTTCTTCATTTGCCTCATATTTTGAATCTACAAGAACAACTCCTCCAGCTTTTCCACGTCCACCGGCATGAACTTGGACTTTTATAACCCATTTATCTTTTCCAATATTTCTTAAAATATCATCAAGTTGTGATGGATGAGTAAGTAATTTTCCTTTTGTTGTAGGAATATCATATTTTCTATATAAATTCTTCGCTTGGTATTCATGAAGATTCATAAAGTATCCTTTTAAATTTTATCTTTGTTTCAAAAAGGAACTTATACCAAAAGACTCATACGAAAGTGCTTAAAAATGATTTTTCTGAAGTTGTATTTAAGTTTATAAAAGAGAAGGCATAAAAAAAGGAGAAAGTAAAAACTCTCTCCTTTTTAGATTATTTATAGAAGTTTATTATAAAACTGGTGATTTAATAACCATCATTTTTTCATTTGAACACTCTTCCATAGAATGGTGAATTCCACCCATACCAAGTCCAGAAGCTTTAGCTCCTCCAAATGGCATCCAGTCAACTCTAAATGCAGTATGGTCATTTACCATAACAGCAGTACCATTTAATCTTTTTACAGCTCTTAAAGCAGTATCAATATTTTTAGTAAATACAGCTGCTTGGAAAGAAACTTCTAAAGAGTTAGCTCTATCAAATGCTTCTTCAATATCAGAGTATGAATAAATACATACAACTGGTCCGAATACTTCTTTAGTAGAAACTAAAGCATCATCAGCAGGGTTAACAATTACAGTTGGTTCATAACATGATGCAGAAATTCTTTTCCCACCTGTTAAAATTTTACCACCTTTAGTAACAGCTTCATTAACCCACTCTTCAACTCTATTTACTTCATTGTTGTTAATTAATGGACCAACTTCAGTTTTAGGATCTAATTGATCTCCTACAACTAATTTTGACGCATAATCAGAAAGTCTAGAAGCTACTTCGTCAGCAATTGATTCATGAACAAATACTCTTTGAACAGAAACACAAACTTGACCAGCGTGGTAGAAACCACCTTTTCCAATTGAAGGAATTAAGTCATCAATATCAGCGTCAGCTTCAACAATAACAGGAGCAACTCCACCATGCTCTAATGCAACTCTAGTACCGTTTGCAACTTTAGAGTTTAAGTACCAACCAACAGGACCAGAACCAATAAATGTTAATGCATTTACTTTTGGAGATGTAGCTAATAATTCCCCACCTTTTCTATCACAAACTACAGCTTGGGCCCAACCATCAGGAAGACCAGCCTCTTTTAAAATCTCAACTACTTTAATAGCTGACATTGGAGTTTGAGTAGCAGGTTTAATAATAACAGAACAACCAACAGCAATTGCAGGAATTACTTGGTGAATTGCTAAGTTAAGTGGGTGATTGAATGCAGAAACTGCCGCAACAACACCAATAGGTTCTTTGAAAGTATAAGCCATTCTTCCTGCAGATGAAGCCGTGTGACCCATTGCAATTTCTTTACCTTCTTGAGCACCTAAAGCTTCAATAGCTAGTTTAACACCATTGATTGCTCTATATACTTCAACTTCAGAATCCATCCAAGGTTTACCACCTTCACTAGCACAAAGTTTTGTTAACTCTGGAACTTGTGAAGACATAATCTCTACAACTTTTTCTAAAATCTCTACTCTTTTATATTTAGGAAGAGCATTTTTATGGTCATCAAAAGTTGTTCTGGCTTTTTCTAAAGCTGCTTCTACTTCCGGAACTGAACCAAATGGAACAGATCCAACAACGCTATCATCAAATGGTGATGTTACTTCAATTGTACTCATTCTTATCCTTCTTTTTTTAATTTTTTCTTATTATAGCATACAAGCTTTTTCAGCTAATAACTCATTTAAAATTTTGTGATTAAGTGAGTAATCAACAGCTAAATCAATAAGGTGAACACCTTTTGAATTAACACATTTTTCTAAAGTTTCAGCAAAGTCTTCACAAGATGTTGGTCTATAACCATGTGCTCCAAATGATTCAGCAAACATAACAAAATCAGGGTTACCTAAATCAAGTCCAAAGTTTTCAAATCCCATACCTGCTTGTTTCCATTTAATCATTCCATATGAGTTATCATTAAGAATAACTACTGTCATATCAATACCAAGTCTTACAGCTGTTTCCATCTCTTGGTCATTCATCATGAATCCACCATCACCACAAACAGCAACAACTTTTGAACCAGGATTTACCATTTTAGCAGCCATACCAGAAGGAAGACCTGCACCCATAGTTGCAAGAGCATTATCTAATAATAACGTGTTTGGTTTAGCACATCTATAGTTTCTTGCAAACCAAATTTTGTATACACCATTATCAAGTGTTACAATATCATCATCACTTGTTAACGCTTGTCTGATTGTTCTTACTGCTTTTTGTGGTAAAATTGGGAATCTTGTATCTCCAAAATATTTACCTAATCTTGTTCTAATCTCATCTGCTAGTCTAATATAGTAATCAAAGTCCCAATGATCTTGTTTAGAAACATTGTTTGTGATCTTTTCCATACTTGAACCAATATCACCTACAACATCTAAATGTGGGAAATAAGTATCATCAACTTCAGATGGGAAGTAGTTTAAGTGGATTACTTTTGTAGCACCTTCCTTGTTTTCCATAAAGAATGGTGGTTTTTCAATTACATCATGACCAACATTAATAATTAAATCTGATCTTTCAATTGCACAGTGAATAAAGTCATCTTTAGATAATGCTGCAGTTGAAAGACATAGTTTGTGGTTTTCATCAATAACACCTTTTCCCATTTGAGTAGAGAAGAAAGGAATTCCAGTTTCATTAACAAAATCAGTTAAGATACCAGATACTTCAGATCTATTTGCAGCGTTACCAACACATAATAATGGTCTTTTTGCTTTTTCAATCATTTTAATTGCATCAGCAATTGATTTTTTATTAGCTGTAGGGTATTCAAATTCTTGAACAGGATAGATATTATCATCACAATTTTCTTCAGCTGAAATATCTTCAGGGAATTCAATATGAACAGCACCTGGTCTTTCAGTTGTAGCTATTTTAAATGCTTCTCTAATCATAGCTGGAGAGTTATTTCCATTTACAACTACTTTTGCATATTTAGTTAGTGGTTTCATCATTCCAACAACATCAATAATTTGAAATCTACCTTGTTTTGATTTTTTAATTGGTTTTTGACCAGTAATCATCATCATTGGCATAGCACCAAGTTGTGCATAAGCTGCTGCCGTTGTAAAGTTAGTAGCACCAGGTCCTAAAGTTGAAATACATACTCCAACTTTTCCTGTTAATCTTCCATAAGTTGCAGCCATAAAACCTGCACCTTGTTCATGTCTTGTTAAAATTAGTTTGATTTTATCTGATTTTCTAAGAGCTTCTAGTAAATCTAGATTTTCTTCTCCTGGAATACCAAAAATATATTCAACACCTTCATTTTCTAACGCTTTTATAAATAAATCTGATGCGTTCATTGTCTCTCCATTTTTTATTTAAATTATATATCGCAGTTTCACACAATCTTATTTAAAAGTTGTTAAAATATTATCATGATGTAACAATTTTTAAATAAGTGCGAATAAACGACACAGTCGTACTTCTAATATTATATTTAGTTTAAATTAAATTAGTAAAATCACTTATTAATATTAAAAAAATTCTTATAAATAACTGTATATTTTTTATAAGAAAGAATATTAAATATTACCTATAGTTAAGGTTTATTTTGCAAAATTAATAAAATAGGTTTGTTTGTTTTTTGAGTTTGTATTGTAAATTCATCATTTTCATACCGTAATGAAATATAAGCCTCTTCATCATCATTATTTTTTAAAATAAAAGCATTGCTTCTATTATATGCTATATCTGTAAAACCAATTTTATTATATTGATCTTCTAATTCTTTTTTTAAAGATTTAAAAGTGACTTTATGTTTATCATGAATAATTACTTTGTGTAATTCTTTTTTCTTTTTTTCAATTATATCTCTTATTGGCTCTGAATCGTTCTTAGTAGATATATTTAGAGATCTTGGTTTAATATATAAATATGCACTGGATAATGCACTAATAGAGAAAACTGTAATAAATACATTTAGAAAAGAATAAAGTATATTTACATTAGGAGATATAAGTTTTATCAAAAATTCGATTAGTAGGGAATAAACTAATCCTACACTTATAGAAAAAATCAAAGGAAATAAAATCATTGAAAATAAGATTAATAGTGAATGTCCTTTTGTAAGTTTCCAAGAAGTATAAAAAGATGATTCTTCATCGCAGGCAGTAGCTGGATATATAAATGATAGTCTTGCAGTTAATATTACAGCTATAAATATAGCAAGAAATATTCCTATGAAAGGGATAAAGACTAAGACGGCAACTGGAATTGCTATGATTATCACCATTAAAATACTTTTTAATAGAAATTTAAATTCTCTTAATCCAAAAATATATGATCCAAATTTTGGTACAGAAGAAGACCCTAGTATTGTAATTCTATGAGTGGTAATGGCAATAGAGAAATTTATCATAATTAATAAAAAGATTAAAGCTAAAGATATTATTGATTCATTTGTCTCAAAGTTTAAATTTTTTATGTCAATATCAATTGAAGTGATAAATTGTGGAACATAGAAGTTAATAATAGATATTAATATTGTAGGTATAAGTAATCTTTGTAAAAGTGCTTGACTATTTTTAAAAACAGTATCAAAAGTATTAACTATAATTTTTTTATACAAAGTTTTAATCCAATAATAATTTTCCGGATTATACCTTAAATAATTTTAATATTTATTTAAACAATAAATTAAAATAAATAGCGTAATTTACTTGTTAGTTTAAAAAGAAAAAGAAAAGATTTAAGAAATCTCTTCTTTTATTTGTAGTAGGTCTTCAATTTTTTGAATATATGGGTCTTTTTTAGATTCTACCTGTCTCTTATACACATCTGACGCTGCCGACGAAGAGGATAGTGTAGATC
>CAJXPH010000048.1 GCA_913057765.1 uncultured Campylobacteraceae bacterium | reverse complement strand
GCTCGGAGATGTGTATAAGAGACAGCTTATATATAATTTCTTTCTCTTCAATAGTTTTTGCTACTTTATATTCTTCTTCTACATTAAGTATCTTTTCAAGGCTTGTTTTAATATTTTCCACATCTTCCAAGCTCATTACATGATTATATTTTCCATGTCCCGTATAAAAAAGAACCTTTCTTAAACTATCAAATATATTTTCTATCTCTTTATCTATGTTCATCTATTTTTACCTCAATATATATTCTTTTCATGAAAAGTAGTTTAACTAAAAGTTTTTATATTTTATTTAAACATATTGAATAGGTAAATAATAAGTTGCTTCAAACTTCTCATCTTCTTCTAAAAACTGGTTTTTTCTAAAAATTGCGTATGAAGGATTTGTTGTTGTCTCAAATCCACTTTTTGGTAACCAATCATGATATGCCCATTGAACAAACCTAAGAGCATCACCAATTTGTCCACTTATCTCAAACGTCGCATATAAAGATTCTGGGGTATAAAAATAAGGAAGGTTTGTATCTGACAAGTCAACATTACCCTTAGGAATAACTCCCGCGACATAAAAACAATCTGCATGTTGTGTAATAGCAGGATTATCATGATAAATGGCAACTTCTTCATATTCTTTTATATCATTTGTATATACCCAAGCTTGAAGTTTCTGCCAAACTTTTTTTACTTCAGGTGTGATATAGCCCTTATTTCTAATGTAATACATTTTTCTAGCTTTTGTTTTTACTACTTTTGGTTCAATTCTTTCAAAATCAGAATTTTTAGAACATGATATTTCTGAATTTTCTAAAATCTGTGTTGAGTAGTCTTTATATCCACCATTTCTCCACTGTTTTGGTGTTTGATGAAATCTCTCTTTAAAAGCTCTAATAAAAGATGTTTGAGAACTATACCCACACATATTTGCAGTTTCTGTTATTGTAGAATATTTATTAGTTAAAAGAAGATTTGATGCTTTTTGCAATCTAATTGATTTAATAGTTTCATATATATTTACACCCATTATCTCTTTAAATACTTTATGAAAATGAAATTTACTAAGATTAAACTCTAAAGCTAAATCATCAATATTTATATCTGTATCTATATGCTCATAAATATAGTACATAGTATTATTAGCTATTTGAACATTTTTATTATATGTACTTCTTTTTTGCATTTTATTCCTTATTTATATAATCTTAACATAAAAAGATAATTTTTTGAACAAAAATAGATAACTTTATCAACACTTTATGTGAAGAAAAATTCTTTTTTAGTTGATAGAATCTTATAAAAATTAATAAATATCTTAAAAGGAGTAGTTTAATGAAAAGAAATGATTTATTATTAGCAATATTGGTTACTTTCATTTGGGGAGTAAATTTTTCAGTAATTAAACTTGGGCTTACTTCTTTAGATCCATTTATACTCTCAGGTCTAAGATTTTTATTTTGTGCATTACCATTAGTCTTTTTTATAAAAAAACCAAAAGTTCATATGAAATATATTATTACTTATGGTCTACTCTTTGGAGTTGGACTTTGGGGGATAGTATCTCTAGGTATATACTTCGGAATATCTGCAGGAATGGCTTCACTGGTTTTACAAATGACTGTATTTTTCACAGTAATACTTGCAAGTATTATGTTAAATGAAACAATTGATATTTCAAAAAAACTTGCATTTATAATTGCATTGTTAGGTTTAACATTAATTATTGCAGTAACAGATGGTTCTGTTACTATCCTTGGTTTTGTTTTAGTTCTTATTGGTGCACTATCAATGAGTTTTACAAATATCATAATAAAAAAAGCAGGAACTAGAAATGTATTCTCATTCATGGTATGGGCAAGTTTATTCTCGCCTATTCCATTATTTTTATTAGCATATTTAACACAAGGAAGTATTGTATTCACAGGTTTTACTGAGAACCTTGATGGCATAGCAATATTTTCAATACTATTTCAAGTCTACCCAACTACACTTTTTGGATACTGGATATGGAATAGTCTATTACACAAGTATCCAGCTTCAAGTGTAGCACCTATAAGTCTACTTGTACCTATATTTGGATTAGCAGGTTCATATTTTATTTTTGGAGAAGAAATAGGTTTTATAAAAATCCTTGCTTCACTTATAATTATTTCAGCATTAATAGTCAACCTATATGGAAATAGACTATTTATAAAAATTTACAAAGGAGCATAAATGGAAGAGTTTTACACAGTAGCAATGATACTTTCAATTGCAACATTTACATTATCAACAGTTTCAAGCCCAGGGCCAAATAATATTATGCTTTTATCTTCAGGTCTTACATTTGGATATAAAAAAACAATACCACATATGTTTGGAATCATGATAGGTTTTCCATTTATGGTTCTTCTTGTTGGATTAGGACTTGGACTTGTATTTGAAAAGTTTCCAATAATATTTTCTATATTAAAAATTGTTGGTATTTTATATCTATTTTGGATGGCATTTAAAGTTGCAACAAATAAAGGCTCTTTAGAAGTAAAAGAGGGTGAAAAAAGTAAACCTTTTACTTTTCTACAAAGTGCAGCTTTTCAATGGGTAAATCCAAAAGCTTGGATAATGGCTATCACAGCAATATCTATCTTTGTAACGTCAAAGGATGATAGTTTGACACAAGTTGTTATCATCGCTCTTATTTATCTTTTATCGTCTATATTCTCTACAAATGCATGGACTGCGGGTGGAGTTGTTTTAAAACGGTTTGTTAAAGACCAAAAAGTTGTTAGAATATTGAATATTGTGATGGCTATTTTATTAGTTGCTTCTGTTTTGCCTATTATTTTTGAATAGTTTTTTATCTTTTCTACATTTTAATTAGATAAAATTCGAAAGATATAAACTTTAAGAAAACTGGACTAAATTGAAAAACTATTTTGAAATGCTTTTAGCTATTGTTATTGCTACAATTGGCTCAATAACCTTTATATATTTAAATCTTCCACTACCTTGGTTATTGGGTTCAATTTTTATAACATCTATTATAATTAGATTTGAGAAACTTCCTATTAAAAAACCAAATCATTACTTTACAACTCCTGCTAGAGTAATTATTGGAGTAACTATTGGTAGTGCTTTTACCCCAACAATCTTAAGTCAGTTAGATAATTATATTTATTCATTAATGTTAGTAGTTCCATATGTAATATTAACTGCATTTTTTGGAATACTTTATTACTGGAAACTGTTAGGTTTTGATAAAAAAACTGCTTATTTTGCATCAATGCCAGGTGGAGTTATTGAGATGGTTCTTCTTGGTGAAGAGATGAAAGCAAATGTTGCAAAGATAACATTGGTTCAATCTTCAAGATTACTTTTTATAGTCCTTAGTCTTCCATTTATCATCCAATATATTTTTCACATTGATATTAGTGGTAACAAAACAATTACTGCACCATTAAGTACTCTAGATATAAGTGATATGATTTTACTTTTAATAGTCGGAATTTTAGGTGCCATTATAGGGAAGAAACTAAAATTACCTGCTGCATATCTAATGGGTCCAATGGCACTTAGTATAATAGCCTTTGGAACTGGAGTTGTAGGATCAAAGCCACCAGATGAACTACTAAAGTTTGTTCAAGTTGTATTAGGTACCACTATAGGATTTACATTTATTGGAGTTAAGATAAAAGAGATAGTAAAAGTTCTACTAAGTACTTTAGGACATTTTGTAATACTGGCCATAATCTCTGGAATTTTTATTTCTATTGCTTTTGGGTTATTTGATTTTAATGTGCTTTCAATTCTTCTTGCTTTTTCTCCTGGAGGACAAGCTGAGATTAATTTGATTGCTATACTGGTTACAGCTAATATTCCTTATATTACTTTGCATCATATTGTTAGGTTAGTTGTTGTTTTTAATTTTGCGCCTTTTCTGGCGAAGAGGTATTTGAAGTAGTTTTATTTCTTGAAGAACTAGAGTTCTTCGCTTTACTACTTTTTTATTGAAAAAAGTAGTGCAAAAAGCAACCAGCCATGTTGTCAAAGTTGAAGTTCCCTGCAGTTGTATAAATATTTTGCCTGCAAGCAGGATTACATCTGACCTGCGAAACTCGTAATAAAAGGTACATTTAGTACCTTTTATTTCTCAGACATTCTCGGTCTTTTTCGAAAATAGTTATAAAACTTTCGGCTTTGACAAAGGCTGAGTTTCTATTCCATTAAATTTTTTCTTAATAAATCTACTCTCTTATCTTTTAACATATTTTCATATATTGACTTATGGAATTTACATATCATCTCTTTTTGTTTTTCTGAAGGGAATCTTCTTGTAAGTGCCTCGTTATCAATTTTAGATTCTGCTATCGCTTTTTCTATATACATTTTGGAATCATTCATAGCTTTTTTATCATCAATTATAGAATATTCATTATTTTCATAAAAAGCTCTTAAAATTTTTCCTTGTATAAAAATATAACTATTTTTTAATTCTTTATTTAAGTATTTTATTCTATTTTTTTCAAAAGGATCAAAAAAACTATAGCAATCCTCTGGCTTCAATTGTGAGTTGATATTTTTGACAAAATTGCTATACTCCATAATTAAATTTTCATCCGCAAAAAGATAAATTTTTGACATTGCATTTGTTACTAATGGTGATACAATATCGTTAAAAAAGTTTTTATAATATACTTCATCAATTACATTATTTTTATACAACTTAGCATTATTTAACAATAACTTATATTTTTCCATATCATAATGCTTAATAACCTTTACTATAGGTATTTTGTTTAAATCTTGCTCCATTTGATAGTCTTGATAATATGGTGTAGCAAACTTTAAGCCAAAAAATACAATTAGTATTAAAAATATGTATTTAACGGGAGGTTTTGTGTTCATATTCTTCCTTACAAATATATTTATGAATTATGTCTAAAAGTTTTTAATAGGTATTTTAGTCAAGGTCAAGGCGGGGAAGTTTTTTTGCGAAGGAGCCTACGATTGAGTAGGTGACTGAGTAAAAAAACTCCTCCAACGCAGAGATTGGTCTAAAAGACCTATTAAAAATCGTCGAAGTCTATTGAACCTTTACTATAGTTAACTACATTTCCTTCGAAGAAGTTTGTTCTTTGATCATTGAATGAAGCATAACCATCTACCCATGGAATAGGGTGTTTTACATTATATTCTGGTTTATATCCAACTGCTTGTAATCTTTGGTCTGCTAGATATTCGATATATTGTCTGATGATTGCATCTGTGAATCCAAGAATTTGACCTTGAGTAATATATGAACCCCATGAAGCTTCTAAATCTACAGCTTTTCTGAACATTCCTCTTACAGTTTGTTCTAACTCAGGAGTAAATAATTCTGGTCTTTCTTTTCTAGTTGAGTTAATCATGTTTTGGAATAAAAGAAGGTGTGTTACTTCATCTCTTTGAATGAATCTAATCATTTGTGAAGAACCAAGCATTTTCCCTGATTTCCCTAGTGCATACATTGCTGCGAAACCTGCGTAGAAGTAAAGACCTTCTAAGATTTGGTTTGCAAATAATGCAAGAACCATTTTTTCATCTGTAAGATCATCTGCTAAATCTTCATATACAGCAGCAATATAGTTATTCTTTTCTCTTAATTGACTATCATTTTTCCACATATCATAAATTTCATCTGTATTATCAGAAATAGACTCAACCATAACTGCGTATGATTTAGAGTGATTTGCTTCTTCATATGATTGTCTTGAAAGACAAGCATTGATTTCTGGTACTGTGATATATGGATTGATATTATCCATTAGGTTATTTGTTTGTAAAGAATCCATAAAAATAAGTTGAGATAAAACTAAGTCATACATTCTTTTTTCAGCTGGTGCTAAAAACTTATAGTCTTTTGCATCACCTGTCATTTGTACTTCTTTAGGGAACCAAGTATTTCCTTCCATAGTATCCCAAAGATTTAAAGCCCACTGATATTTCATTCTTGTGAAGTTAATCATTCCATCTGGATTTCCACCAAATATTCTTCTATCATTTAGTGATTCAGTTGAGTCGGGGTTGTATATCGTTTTTCTTGCCATAAGCTTTACCTTAACTTTTTTTATTTTCTTTTATTGTATTTAATTTTTAAATTTATTGCATTGACAAATGCCAGATTATCTTATTGACAACCTGAACACTCTAAACTTCTATCTTCTACATCATTTACAGCTTCAGGAGATTGACTTCTTAGGTAGTAAGTTGATTTTAATCCAAGCTTCCATGCTAATGTATAAATCTCATGTAAATGTTTACCACTTGCTTTATCTAAAGACATAAAGATATTTGTTGATTGTCCTTGGTCAATCCATTTCTGTCTAACTGCTGCGGCTTTGATTAAGTCTAATTGACTAACTTCATATGCAGGAGTATAGTAAGACCAAGTCTCAGGAGATAGTTTTGGAACAACTACTGGAATAAGTCCAGATAAGTTTTCTTCAAACCATTTTCTTTTGTATACTGGTTCAATTGCTTGAGTAGTACCAACAAGAATAGAGATTGATGAAGTAGGAGCAATTGCCATTAAATAACCATTTCTCATACCATTTGTTTTTACTTGCTCTTTTAATGCATCCCAGTCATATCCAGCATCAAATAAATCTTTATCTAAAAGTGCATTTACAGCTTGAGGAGTATGGTCATGAGGCATAATACCTTTTGACCAGTTTGAACCTTCAAATGTTGGGTAAAGACCTTTTTCAACACCTAGTTCAGATGATGTTTTAATAGCCGTATATGAAACTGATTCCATAATAGAATCAACCTTTTTAAAGTGTTCTTGACTTCCCCATACAATCTTCTGTTCTGCTAGCATTTGAGCTTCACCCATAACACCAAGACCAATTGATCTTGATTTTAAGTTTGTAGCTTTTACTTTTCTAAGAGGATAGAAGTTTAAGTCAATTACATTATCTAACATTCTAACTGCAATTGGAACTACTCTTTCAATATCTTCTTTAGTATTAATTCTTGAAAGGTTAACTGATGCTAAGTTACATACAGCAGTATCTCCATCAATTTTATGTTTTTCAACAATAAATACTCTTTTCCCACCAATTGAATCAAGAGCAGAAACTTTTTTTGCTTTTTTCTCAATTCCTCCATCAACAACAATTATCTCATCTTCTTCAAAAGTTTCAATTGTTCCATCTACAAACTCTAATTTGATTTTGTAGTGATTTGGACTTGTATTTTGAAAGATTTCTGTACAAAGGTTTGAAGATCTAATATGCCCAACATGTGCATTTGGATTTGCTCTATTTGCAGTATCTTTGAAACAAAGGAATGGAGAACCAGATTCAAAATATGAAGTTAAGATTTTTTTCCATAAATCTTTTGCTTTCATTCTATCTTTTGTAATTGAATCATCTGCTTCATATTCTAAATATTTTGCTCTAAATGCATCACCATGAAGTTCTGATAAATCTTTTACTTCATATGGGTCAAATAATGTCCAGTGAGAATCTTCTAAAACTCTTTCCATAAACATATCTGTAATCCATAAAGAAGGGAATAAATCATGTGCTCTTCTTCTTTCTTCACCAGAGTTTTTCTTTAAGTCAATGAAATCAACTATATCCATATGCCAAGGCTCAACATAAACTGCAATTGCACCTTTTCTAGTTCCTAGTTGGTCAACTGCAATTGCAACATCATTTGCAATTTTTAAGAATGGTACGGTACCACCAGCAGCACTTTTATGGTCATCAATAACTCCACCAAGTGCTCTTACTTGATTCCAATCCCAACCAATTCCTCCACCAAATTTAGACAATAATGCCATTTCATGGTAAGTATCAAAAATACCTTCGATATTATCAGGAGTTGACCCAATATAACAAGAAGAAAGTTGATGTCTATTTGTTCTAGCATTTGATAAAGTTGGAGTAGCTAACATAACTTCAAATTTTGAAACTACATCATAAAAATCTTTTGCTTTTTGTTGTTTATCATCTTCATCTTGTGCCAAGAACATAGCAATTGCCATGAACATTTGCTGAGGAAGTTCAATTGGAACTCCATCTCTATTTTTAATTAAATATCTATCATATAACGTTTTAATTCCAAGGTAGTTGAAAAGATAATCTCTTGAAGGATCAATATGATTATTTAAATCATCTAAATCATAACCTTCTCCAAGATTTGGTATTAATCTACCAGCATCTTTCCCATATTTCATATATTCTTTTAAATGACAATAAGGCTCACCTTTAATTCCATGAGTTACTTTTCCAACTCTGTGGTAAAGGTCAAATAGAAATAGTCTCGAAGCTGCAAAAGTCCAATTTGGAACATCAATATCTATTTTCTCAACTGCTGTTTTAATTAAAGCATCTTGAATATCAGCAGAACTCATACCATCAATAAATTTAATTTGTGCATCAAGTTCTAATTCACTTTGTGATACTCCATCTAAATCCTCAGTTGCTTCAATAGTCATCTTTTGAATTTTTGTAATATCTAAAACTTCTTTTCTACCATTTCTTTTTTGAATCATTATCGCCATATTTGTCGCCTTGTGATTGATATTTTATTATTTTATATTATTTGTTGAATACTCTATTAAAAATAGCATCAACATTTTTAGTGTAGTAATCGTAGTTAAAACACTCTCTGATTTGTTCTTCACTTAAAGAATTACCTAATTCTTCATCGCTAAGCAAGTGTCCAAGATATAAAGACTCGCCATTATCGTTCGTTGATGGCTTACCTTGTTGAATTTCTTCCCATACTTTCATTGCATTTCTTTGAACAATTCTGTATGCATCTTCTCTACTTACTCCAGCTTTTGGTAATTCTAGTAGAACTCTCTGAGAGAAAACTAAACCACCAGTTAAGTTTAAATTTTTAATCATATTTTCAGGCATAACTGTTAAGTTTGCAATTACGCTGTTCATTCTGTGCAGCATAAAGTTAGTTGTAATAAATGCATCTGGTAACCAAAATCTTTCAGTAGAAGAGTGAGAAATATCTCTTTCGTGCCATAAAGCAACGTTTTCCATAGCAGGAGTTGCATATGATCTAATCATTCTTGCAAGACCAGTAATATTTTCAGTTAAAATAGGGTTTCTTTTATGTGGCATTGCAGAAGAACCTTTTTGTCCTTTTGCAAAATACTCTTCACATTCGTAAACTTCAGTTCTTTGTAAATGTCTAACTTGTACTGCAAATTTTTCAATTGATGAAGCCATTGATGCTAAAGCAGTTGCAAGTCTTGCATATCTATCTCTATGAATTACTTGATTTGAACAAGGCTCAGGTTTTAATCCTAATTCAGCCATTGCTAATTCTTCAAGTTCAAGTGGAGCATGAGCAAAGTTACCCATAGCACCAGAAATTTGTCCAACAGCAATAACATCCATTGTTTGCTCTAAATTTAGTAAATGTCTTGCCATTTCATCATACCAAACAGCTAAAGTCAGACCAAATGTAATAGGCTCTCCATGAATACCGTGGCTTCGTCCTACCATAAGAGTCATTTTATGTTCAATAGCTCTAGTTTTAATAGATTCCATTAGCATTTTAACATCTGCAATGATAATATTAAGTGAATCTCTCATTTGAAGAGCAACACCTGTATCAACAGCATCAGATGAAGTCATTCCATAATGGAACCATCTTGATTCTTCTCCAAGACTTTCACTTACACTTGTATTGAAAGCAATTAAATCATGTTTTGTAACAGCTTCTATCTCTTCTATTCGCTCAACTGAGAAAGTAGCATTTTCAACAATTTTTTTACAATCATCATCAGGAATTAGACCTAATTTATTCCATGCTTTTACAGCCGCTTTTTCAACTTCAAGCCATGCTGCATATCTTGCATGTTGTGTCCAATTTTTTGTCATTTCTTCTCTGGCGTATCTTTCAACCATCTGTGTATCCCTTATTATCAATATTCTTAGATTTTTATCAAGAATTTCTCTTTATTTTTGTATGATATCGTATCTAATTTAGCCAAAGATTTTGTTTAACTTTTGTTAAATTTTTACTTAATTTCAGGAAATAATATTGCCGTTTATATTAAAAAAATTTAATGCCCCTAAAGGGGAAAGAATCCAACTATTTTTATTAAAAGAATTAGGCTACAAACCCGCTATTGCCCATCGTTTGATTAGTCGTGGTAGAATCTTTGATAGTAATCAGAACTCTTATTTGATATCAGAATCAATAAAAGAAGACTGTGTCTACATAGCGCTATTTGAGGGACATACACGGGGGTTAAAACCATTACACATTTTTAAAGATTTTGCAATCTTTGATAAACCATCGAAATTAGTAATTCATCCAAACTCTAAAAAGACAGAATATTCACTTTTAGATGAAATAAGATACCACTTTGGAGATAAAGCCAACCAAGCGCATAGAATAGATGCTGAAACATCTGGATTGGTTTTAGTTGGGAAACATGAAAAAGCAACAAATACACTTGCAGGAATGTTTGAAGCAAAAGAGTATAAAAAATCTTATCTAGCAATTGTAGAAGGAAAAATAGATAAAGAAATTACTATAAATGAAAATTTGAAAAAAGAAGGTAAAAAAATTGGTGTAAGAATGGCAACATGCTCAAGTGACGAAGGGAAAAAATCCGTTACACATGTTAAACCAATTTCATATAATGAAGAAAAAGACTTAACCTTAATAGAACTTATTCCAATTACCGGAAGACAACATCAAATTAGAGTTCATCTAAATTCTATCGGACATAGAATTTTAGGAGATCCTATTTATGGAGTTGATGATATAAAGGCAGAAGCATATTTAAATAAAACACTAAGTGAGGAAGATAGACTAAAAGCTACAAATTCACATAGACTTTGGTTACATGCAAATTATTTAGAATTTAAATTCCACAAAGTTATATATAAAATCTTTTCAAAAAATCCTGAGATATATAAAGAATTTGAGTCTTAATCCTTTTTATGAATATCCCAAATATGGCTTTTATCCTCTTGGCATTGAATGAAAGTACCTTTTTTATTTTTAACTATTTTTAGTTCACCTAGACAAATAGTACATTGTCCAAAAAGTTTTGTCACATATATATCACCTGAAGGTGAGGCTTCTACGCAATACTCTCCAAAATACAAAATAGTTTTTATATAAAGTGCAAGAGAAAACACTGCTAAACAAAAAAAGAATATAGCTACAATTAACCAAGCAATTGCATATATTTCCATATATCCTAATATTCCAAGTAACAATCCCGTAAGTGAGATTAAAATCAATCGTTTAACACGTAATGGTTTACCAAAAACAGTAATCTGTTTCTCATAAACTCGCTCAAGTTTTACATCATTTTCTTTTTTCATAATTGAAGTATAGAATTAATAAGATGAAAAATAGTTGAAAAATAAATATCAAAACTAATTAATAATTATTAATATTCTCTATAGTTTTTCCATGGATCGACATATGTTTCATCTTTAACATATAATTTTCCATCAGGAACATCTTTTAATTTAACATACAAATCATTGATTTTTTTTCCTTCAATGACAAAATATAAATTACTTATAAAATCATGTATTGAACCACTAACTTTTAAATAAATCCAAAGTTCCTTTTCTTTGTATTTATATTTATAATAAGGTTCTTTTAGACTACTTAACAATGCATCTGTAGTATCCAGGTGCCCATGTTCATGTTTTATTAGTGCTTCAGATAAAAATGAGTTTGCGGAAAAATCAAGTACTGGACGTCTTATTAACTCTGCAATTGCAGACTCTAAAGACAAATCCCCATAAATTCCATCCATAATACCTCTATTATAATCAATATTATTTTGTGTGTGTTGATAGGAAATATCATCAGCAGATTTTGAAGCACATCCAGAAAAAAACATTATAAAAGAAAAAAGTATTCCAAGTATTAATTTCATAATTAGCCTTTATTTTTCAGATTGTATCAATATATCACTAATATAATTATTATATACTCACAGCTAACCAGCTTTTTAGAATTATTCAGACAATATAATCAAAAAAATTATAAGAGACCAAATGAATTTTATTGAAAATGCAAAATATCAAATTGAAAAAATACAAGAGCAATTAAAAAACAATATTTATATGCTAGAAGATGAAAGTGTGCAAAAAGATACAAAGAAATATTCTGAGATTCTATATACCACAGGAATATTAAAAGGAAAGATTGAAGGGCTAGGAATAGCAATCAATCTTTATGAAAAAAGTAATTAAATCTTTTTTACAAAGCTTCTATATAGTAATTCCATCTCTTTATCCTCAAAAAAAACATTAAAATCCTCTTTTAATATTTTTTGAAACTTATCTAAATTATCAATTTCAATCTTTTCTTGTGAATTTTCATATATCTTGAAATAATCACTATTTCTTAAACTTCTTATTTCAGTATTTGTTATAAGTGATAATACTAGATTATTCACAAAGGCTGCACAAGGGTGCTTATGTGAATAAAAATGTCCAAGTTCAAAATCTTCTTCATAACACTTATTTAAATCAAATTTAGTAATATTAAATACTTCATTTTCTTGAATTGATTGTAAAGCGTAAGTATTATCTTCAAACTCTTTAATTCTAAAATTTATTCCTAAATGATTAGAAGTCACTTCATCTCCAAACTTAATTGCCACATTAGGAGTTCTAAACCCAATACCAACATCTAATAAATATCGTTCACCTTCATAATTTAAAAGAGTGAACCTATGCGTCTGAGGTACAATATTATCAGAGTTATTTACAACTCTAGCAAGATAATATTCAACATCGAAACCTAAGCTTTTTAAAACCTCATAAAAAAGCTTATTATGCTCAAAACAATATCCACCTCTTTTATTTAAAACAATACTTTTATAAATATCCTCTATTTCTAAAGAAATTTCTTCTTTTAATAGAACCTTTAAACTTGAAAATGCAAATGTGTTTACATGAGCTCTTATTAATTTATTAATATCTTCAATACTCACTATTTCTTTAAAAAAACCTATAGTTTTTAGATAATTATTTACTAATTCTTTTTTCATACTTATCCTTTATTAATTAAAAATATTCCAACTAACATAGCTATAACACCTAGTATTTTACTTACATTTATTGTAGATACTGGTAAATCAAACCATCCAAAATGGCTTGAGATAACAGAATAAATTAACTGTCCTGTTAATCCAAAGGATATCATTGATAATATCCCTATTTTTGGAATAACAAAATAAAAAGAGGCTAAAGCAAAAGCACTTAAAACACCTCCCGTAAACCATAAGTAAATTGGTATTGATTTTACTACATCAGTTGAAGGAAAATCTTTTACAAAAAATGTCATCGCTATACTGATAAAAACTGCACTACTTATTAGAGCAACAAATGTAGCAAGCAAAGAACTTGTTAATAATACTCCAAGCTTAGAATTCATATTTGCTTGAATTGCAATAGCAATACCAGCAAAAAATGATAGTAGAACAAAATATGACATTATAAAATCCTTGTAAAATATATTTGTATTCTAATAGGATTGATATTGACTTGTCATTTACATATGTTGATTTTTTTTCGAATTCTACTTAATTGGGTTGGAGTAATTCCAAGATGCGAGGCAATATGATATTGAGTTAATCTTGACTCTAAAGTTGGATGATCATTTAAAAAATCTTCATATCTTTCATCAGCATCTTTTTGCACAATAGAGACTTCTTTTTCTTCTTTTTTTATTAACCAATTTTCTTCTAAATAAGAAATATGAAAAAGTTTTAAATCTTCATCTTCTTTAAGAAGTTTTCTATATTTTTTAAAATCTATTTGAATTAATTGACAATCTTCTAAAGCTTGTAGTTCAAACTCTGATGGCTTGTTCTTTAATAAAGAAACTATGGAAGCAGGGAACATTCCTTCAGTAAAAAAGATTTTATTATATTCTATTCCTTTATCATCTAAAATATAAGTGCGAAGAAGTCCTTTATTTACAAAAAGAAAAGAACTAGGTATTTCATTTATTCGGCAAAGATAATCACCTTTTTTAACTTCCATATATTCACATATTTCTAAAAACTTTTCCCAAGTTTTTTCAGAAATCAAATAATAAGAATTGATTACATTTTTTAGATATGTAAAGGATTTATTTTCGTCATTTTTTTTCATAGATGTATTGTATTAAAAAAGTTTGAATTTAACAATCATTAATAAATATATATTGTCTAAAAGATTATAAATTCTTAAACTTGATTTATATTATGAAATTAATTTATCTTTATGGTATTATTTTAATAAAATATAAATTTTAGGACATAATGCAGAATCTTAATTTAAAAAGTAAATTAATACTATTGTTACTTCTCCCTGTAATTGGATTACTATTTCTATCAATTACAATTAGTTACGATAAATACCTGACTTACACTAAATTAGAGATGTTAAATAAAGTAATACTATTATCTACAAAAACAAAAACTTTAGTATCTGTCTCTTATACACATCTGACGCTGCCGACGAAGAGGATAGTGTAG
>CAJXPH010000047.1 GCA_913057765.1 uncultured Campylobacteraceae bacterium | reverse complement strand
CACTATCCTCTTCGTCGGCAGCGTCAGATGTGTATAAGAGACAGCTATATATAAAGAAAATGAAGAACTTTACTCAAAAACTTATTACTCTGTTGGAGGAGGAGAAGTTATTAGTGAAGATGAAATTGGAATAGAAAAAGATAAGAATGAGAAACTTCTTCCTTATGATTTTTCAAATGCAAAAGAGTTAGTAGAAATGTGTAAAAAAAATAAACTTACTATTGCACAATTAATTTTAGAAAATGAAAAAGTTTATAAAACAGAAAATGAAATAAAAGAAAATATTTTAGAAATCTGGCAAGTTATGAATGAATCCGTAAATAATGGACTTAAAAGTGATGGTATTCTTCCTGGTGGTCTTAATGTCCCTAAAAGAGCATTTAAAATACATCAAAAATTAAAGAATACTCATACTATTGACCCCTTAGCTTTTGTAGATTGGATTAATTTATATGCACTTGCAGTAAATGAAGAAAACGCGAGTGGAAAAAGAGTTGTAACGGCACCTACAAATGGAGCTGCGGGGATTATTCCTGCAGTATTACATTATATAATTAATTTTTTAGTTAAAAAAGAAGATAAAGATAAAGTTATATTAAACTTTTTATTAACAGCGGGAGCTGTAGGCCTTTTATATCAAAGAAATGCTTCAATATCAGGCGCTGATGTTGGTTGTCAAGGAGAAGTTGGTGTTGCTTGTTCGATGGCAGCAGCAGGTATGGCTGAATTTTTAGATGCATCAATTGACCAAATTGAAAATGCAGCTGAAATTGCAATGGAACATAATTTAGGACTTACTTGTGACCCAATAGGGGGACTTGTTCAAATTCCATGTATTGAAAGAAATGCAATGGCCGCAATGAAAGCTGTAAATGCAGCAAGAATGGCTTTAAATGAAGATGGAAAACATTACGTCTCTCTTGATTCTGTTATTAAAACAATGTACGATACAGGTAAAGATATGCAAAATAAATATAAAGAAACATCAAAAGGTGGCTTGGCCGTTAACTATATTGATTGTTAAAAAGGAACTAATATGATTAATACTATAAATAAAAAATTCTCTGTTTTAATCGGAATTACTATTTTATTATTAATGTCAATTTTTACTGTTTTTATGATTTCAAATATAAATAAAAATCTAATAAAAGAGTTAGAATCAAATTTAATGATTCAAGTAAACAATTATAAACACACTGCACAAGTATATAATGACTCTTTAGAAGCAAATTCACTTATCCTTCTTAATGTATTTGAAAAATCTTTTTTAAATTTAAGAAAAAAAGGTAATGCAAAAGTAAAAATAAATGGAGTAGAAACATTAGCACTCTATGATGGTTTTTCAAGATTAAATAAAAACTTCCAACCTGTTGACCACTTTACAGAATTAACAGGAGCAGTATCTGCTGTATATGTAAAAGATAAAAATGAATATATCAGAATCACCTCATCTTTAAAAGATGAAAACGGTGAAAGAATTTTATTAGATAAAATTAATCCTACTAGTGATATTTATAAGAATATTGAAAATAAGGAAAAATTTACAGGACTTGAAGAAATAGCAAAAAAGAACTATATGTCTGTTTATACTCCAATAATCAAAGATAATGAAATTATTGGCGCCTTATATATAGGATATGATTTTACAAAAGGATTAGAAACCCTAAAGAAAAAACTAAAAGAAGTAGTTATTGGATCTACTGGATACATATATATATTAGATAATACAGGGAAGCTTGTTTTACATAAATCTCTTGAAGGAAAAAGTTTATTAAAAACAAAAGATGCAAAGGGCAATCTTTTTGTTCAAGATATGTTAAAGAAAAAAACTGGTGTTATTCATTATGATTATAAAGAAAAAAATAACGTAGCTGAAAAAGTTGCTGCATATACAGAATATAAAAAATGGAACTGGATAATTGTTGCAGGATCATATCAAGATGAATTTTTAAACATATCTAAAGACGTTGAAAAAGTATTTATTATCGCAACTATCATTCTAACACTTATTTTACTTGGAGTTATTTTCATATTAATTAACAAAGTTATTTCAAACCCATTAGAAGAATTTCAAAATGGATTACTTAACTTTTTTGCATATTTAAACAAAACAAATGACACTGCTGAAAAAATTGAGGTCAAAAGTAATGATGAAATTGGGAAAATGGCGAGTATTGTTAACCAAAATATTGAAGATATAAAATCACATCTTAATGAAGACAACTGTCTTATTTCCAATGTTAAAGAAGTAGTAAATGAAGTGAGTAATGGTTATTTAGAAAAAAGAATTGATGCTACTTGTAGCACACAATCGTTAAATGAATTAAAAGAACTGATTAATAATATGTTAGAAAACTTAGAAAGCTTTGTGGGAAAAGATATAAATGAAATTAGTTTAGTATTAGAACACTACACTCAAAAGGATTTTAGAAAAGAGATAGATCAAAATACAAGTGGTAAGATTGGAAAAGAAATTTCCAATATGAATACCATAATTACTCAAATACTTACAGATAATCAAAAAGATGGATTGAGATTAAAAAATAGTTCAACTCAGTTATCTAACAACGTAGAAGTATTAAATACTAATGCAACGAATCAAGCTGCATCATTAGAAGAAGTAGCAGCTTCAATTACTCAAATTACTGAAAATATAAATCAAACTAGTCAACAAGCACAAAATATGTTTAATTTGTCTTCTAAAACAAAAGAGTCTTCAAATCAAGGTAAAGAACTTGCTAATAAAACAGTATCTTCAATGGATGAAATAAATGAAAAAGTGCAAACAATTAATGAATCAATTGCAGTAATTGACCAAATTGCATTTCAAACAAATATTCTTTCACTTAATGCAGCAGTAGAAGCAGCCACAGCAGGAGAAGCAGGAAAAGGCTTTGCCGTTGTTGCTGCTGAAGTAAGAAACCTTGCAAGTAGATCAGCAGAAGCAGCAAAGGAAATAAAAGAGTTAGTAGAATCGGCAACAATGCAAACAAAAGAAGGTAAAAATATCAGTGCAAGTATGATTGTTGGTTTTGAAAGTCTAGAAAAAAGAATTAGTGAAACTAATGATATTATCAATGATGTAGCAAATGCAGCAAAAGAACAAACAAATGTTATGTTACATATAAGTGCTACAATTAATAGCTTAGACAAAGTTACACAAGAAAATGCACAAGTTGCAGACGAAACAAATAGAATTTCCAATGATACAAATATGATTGCAGTAGGTGTTGTTGAAAATGTTAATAGAAGTGAATTTAATGGAAAAGAACAAAGCCAATAAAATTAATTATTGGCTTTATTGATATTAGTTAAAAGATACAGGTTCGTAAGCAATATCTAAACTAATGGCAACAGGTTCATTAGTTAATTTACCATCATAAGTATTTAAACCGTTTAATAGATGTTTATCATCGGCCAATGCTTTTTCTAAACCTTTATTTGCAATATTTAATCCATGTCTTAATGTTGTTGCAGTTAACGCCAATGTTGAAGTTAACGAAACAGCCCCCGGCATATTTGCAACACAATAATGTAATACATCATTTACTACAAATGTTGGGTCATCATGATAAGTAGCTTTTGAAGTTTCAAAACATCCACCTTGGTCAATAGCAACATCAACAATCACAGATCTTTTCTTCATAAGTTTTAAATCTTCCCTTGAAATAAGTTTAGGAGCAGCAGCACCAGGAATTAAAACTGCACCAATTACTAAGTCTGCTTCTTTTATAGATTTAACTAAATTTGTTCTATTTGAAAATAGAGTTGTTACTCTTGAATCAAATAAATCATCATAAAAAGCTAATCTTGAAGCTGAAATATCAAGTACTGTAACATTTGCACCAAGTCCTACTGCCATTTTACAAGCATTTAATCCTACTATTCCACCACCAATAATTACAACATTCCCTCTTTTTACACCTGGAACTCCACCAAGTAATACACCTCTACCACCAAAAGGTTTTTCTAGATACTTTGCACCTTCTTGTGTAGCTAATCTTCCTGCAATTTCACTCATTGGTGTTAAACAAGGTAATCCACCTTCATGAGATGTAATAGTTTCATATGCAATAGCTTTTACTTTTTTAGCTAATAAAGCTTCTGCTTGAGGTTTATCTGCTGCAATATGTAAATATGTAAATAAAATTTGTCCTTCATGGAATAAATCATATTCTTCAGGTAATGGCTCTTTAACTTTTACAATCATTTCACTATCATCAAATAGTTTTCTCTTATCTTCAACAATTATTCCACCAAACTCTTCATATTCACAATCTTCAAATCCAGCACCAACTCCTGCATCTTTTTCTACATATACTGTATGTCCATTTCTAACATAAGCATCAACACAATCTGGAGTTAACCCTACTCTATATTCATGTACTTTAATTTCTTTTACTAATCCAATTTTCATACTTATCTCCTGCTTTATTTAATTATATTAAATTTTAACATATTTTATTGAATTTTAATTTAATTTTATTAAATAATTTAAATATTTAATGCAAATAATTTAATTTTATTAAAGTTAATCTATATTTAGTTAGACTTACACATACTTTTAAAGGGTTTTAATGAAAAATAGTTTTGATGTAGGTACTAAAATAAAAGAATTACGTAGTAATAAAAATATGAATGCAAAAGATTTAGCTTTACAAGCTAAGATTTCTGTTGGAATGTTATCTCAATTAGAAAATGGTTCGACCCAAGGTTCAGTAGAAACATTAAGAAAAATTGCTCGTGTATTAAATACCACTTTAGCTCAACTATTTACTGATGAAAATAACCTAGAAATAAAATGTACAAATGATGACTCATTATATGTAGTAAAAAAAGACAATAGAAAAAAAATATCTTTTCCTGATCCATTATATAATTGTGAACTTTTAGTTCCAGACTTACAAGGTGATATAGAATTTGTACTTGTTAATTTAGAACCAAATAGAATTACAAATGAAATTATTCCACATACAAAAGGTGGAGAAGAGTGTAATTATGTTTTAAAAGGAGAAATAGTAGTTACATTGAACGACAAGGAGTTTAATCTAAAAAAAGGAGACTGTATTAGATTTAATCCAGAAATTCCTCATAAAATTGAGAATAGAGGGACAAAAAAAGCTTCATATATTTCAGCAATTACACCTGTATCTTTTTAAACTATGATTTTATATCTAATATAGTTTCAAGGACATCATCTTGTGTTTTTAAAACTTTTAATTGAGCTTCCGCTAATCTAGCTGCAAAATCTTCTTCAACAAATGCTGTTGTAAAGTTAGTACTTTCTTCTTGTGTTAGAGCATTATCTTTATCTAACATTCTTGAAAATCCTGATTGCACTCGTGAAGAGGCATTAGCCATATCTCCAAGAGTGTTTTGAAAAGCTGCTAAAGTATTATCAAATCTCATGATATTCCTTTTTAAATATTAGTCAATCATTTCGTAAGCGTCATTTATATTTTTAGCTTTTTGTGCAGAAAGTAAAAACATTGCTGCATTTAATTTTGCTAATTTTTCTAGTTCATCATCAGGGTTTCTAACCATATTTAATGACTCTTCTATTGATATAGGATTAATTGATCTTACATAGTTAATTCCAAAATATCCAGGATCAACAACATGTTCAACAATTTCTCCATCTGTTTTTAACCAATATTTAGCTTTCGTAAAAATTTCAGGCGCACCTTCATTTCCTTTAACAATTACTAAGTTTTCATAGTTTGGACCAAAAAGTGTATGATATTTTTCTACATATGGTTTATGAAATGCTGCATTTATTGCATACTTTGAATTTCCAGGATTCAACAATTTTTCAACTGTATTAAATGCTGTTCTTAAACCTAAAATATT
Organism: uncultured Campylobacteraceae bacterium; assembly: GCA_913057765.1. GTDB lineage: Bacteria > Campylobacterota > Campylobacteria > Campylobacterales > Arcobacteraceae > Halarcobacter. Next base: position 8,682 of record CAJXPH010000047.1, on the reverse strand, counting down.
TCTAAGTTTTGTTAAATCACTTAATTCTTTGAAATACTCTGATCTATCAAAATAGTGAATATTATCATCAAATTTGATATTTTCATTTAATTGCTTAACAGTTAACCCTGCTTTTGCAGGTTGTAACTCATCACCACTTACAACTAAGTTTAAATCAAACTTTTTTAAATACTTTCCAATTAATGGTAAAAGATAAGGAAAATCTGATTTTCCATCAAAGGCATAACCTAACTCTAAAGAATTCTCAATAGTCGTTCTTTTTACATATTTGTCACAAACCTCAAATGTCGCTCTTAACTCATCGGCTGTTTCAAGTCTAACTCTCCAACCAAGTAAAAAAGCTGCTATTTGTTCACTAGGCACACTTTGATTAAGAATGCATTCAATAGCATCTACAACTTCTATCTTATCTAACTCTCTATTTGACTTAGGACCAGTTCCTACAGCTCTTATATAATTAAAAAAATCCATATATTATCCATTTGTTAAATTTGAATGGTTATTTACCAGGAGAAATACTATCATAATTAGTCTAAAGTGACGGTTTCATGACAAATAGGACTCTTTTTGTCTTATATTAAGCTTAATTTAATTGACTAGGGTCAAAGATTATGTGTAGTCAAAGTGATAAAATTGTCATTGAATTTCAAATAAGGAGAAATATATGGCACTTTCAAGAAGAGATTTTCTTAAAAGTTCAGCGGCAGCTTCAGCAGCAGCAGCAGTTGGAATGAACGTACCTACTGAACTACAAGCAGCGGCAAAAAACGCTGAAGGTGGTTGGAGATGGGACAAGGCAGCTTGTCGATTCTGTGGTACTGGTTGTGGTATTATGCTTGCAACTAAAGGTGGTAAGATTGTAGCGGTTAAAGGTGACCCGGCAGCTCCAGTTAATAGAGGACTGAACTGTATTAAAGGTTACTTCAATGCAAAAATTATGTATGGGGCAGACAGATTAAAGCAACCATTATTAAGAATGGGTGCAGACGGTAAATTTGACAAACATGGTAAATTTGCTCCTGTATCTTGGGAAAGAGCTTTTGACGAAATGGAATTTCATGCTAAAAAAGCATTTAATGAAAATGGTCCTGAGTCTGTAGCAGTATTTGCTTCTGGTCAATATACTATCCAAGAAGGTTATGCAGCTCAAAAAATGATGAAAGCTGGATTTAGATCAAATGCTATCGATCCAAATGCTAGACACTGTATGGCATCTGCGGTTGTTGGTTTCTACCAAACATTCGGAATTGATGAGCCTTCAGGTTGTTATGATGATATCGAGTTAACTGATACAATCATATCTTGGGGTTCAAACATGGCAGAAATGCACCCAATTTTATGGTCAAGAGTTACAGATAGAAAATTATCTGATCCTAAAAATGTAAAAGTAATTAACTTATCTACATATAGACATAGAACTTCAGATTTAGCAGATATTGAAATTATTTTCAAGCCTAACTCTGACTTAGCACTATGGAACTACATTGCAAGAGAGATTGTATTTAATAACCCTGATTCAATTGATTGGGATTTCGTTAATAAACACATCGTATTTGCAGCAGCTAATCCAAATATCGGTTACGGTATGAAAAAAGCTAATGAAAAATCTATGGATAAATATACAGCAGCTGAAAAAGAGATCATGGCTAAAGAAATGAGTAAAATTGTTTCTGAAGATGAAGCTCCTGCTTTAGCACCATATGGTTATAAAGCTGGTGATAAAATGGTTATGAATAAACCAGGATTGCCTCACTGGCAAATTCCATTCGAAGAATACAAAAAATCAATTGAACCTTATACAGCTGAGTATGTAACTAAGATTTCTAAAGGTAACCCTGACGAATCTGATGCAGACTTCATGAAAAAAATTAAAACTATGGCTGATTTATACATTCAAAAATCTAGAAAAGTTGTTTCTTTCTGGACAATGGGTATGAACCAACATACAAGAGGTACTTGGTGTAATACATTAGCATATAATGTTCACTTCTTACTAAATAAACAAGCTAAGCCAGGTTCTGGTGCATTCTCATTAACTGGTCAACCATCTGCGTGTGGTACAGCTAGAGAAGTTGGTACATTTACACATAGATTACCTGCTGATATGATGATTAAAAATCCTAAACATAGAGCAATCTGTGAAAAATCATGGGGAGTTCCAGCTGGTACAATTAATGCTCAGCAAGGTCAACATGTTATGAAAATTCATAGAGATCTTGAAGATGGATATGTTAAGTTTGCATGGATTAACGTTTGTAACCCTTACCAAAACTCTGCATCTGCATCTCACTGGATTAAAGCAGCAAGAGAAATGGATAACTTCATCGTTTGTTCTGATGGATACCCAGGTATTTCTGCAAAAGTTTCTGACTTAATCTTACCAACAGCTATGATTTATGAAAAATGGGGAGCTTATGGTAATGCGGAAAGAAGAACTCAACATTGGAGACAACAAGTTGAACCAGTAGGTGATTCTATGTCTGATACTTGGCAATGGGCTGAGTTCTCAAAAAGATTTACAGTTAAAGATCTTTGGATGAAAGATGTTAAAGTTGCATGGGGTAAAAAAACTCTTAAAGGTATTTCTGCTGACGCTGTTAAAGCTGCAGGATTTACTCCTGAAACTACTATGTTTGATATACTTTTTGCAAATGATAGAGCAAAAGCATTCAAATTAAATCAAGATGATCCTATCCAAGCTGGATATGATAACTCAGAAGGTTTTGGAGATTCAAGAAATGTTGTTGGATCTGATGGTAAACCATGGAAAGGTTATGGATTCTTTATCCAAAAATACTTATTCGAAGAATATGCAGATTTCGGTAGAGGACATGCTCACGATTTAGCTGACTTTGATACTTACCACAGAGTAAGAGGACTTAAATGGCCAGTAGTTGATGGAAAAGAAACTCAATGGAGATTTAATGCTAAATATGACCCATATGCTAAAAAAGCAAACACTGGTGAATTTGCATTCTATGGACCATTCTTAAAAGCACAACCAACTGGTAATTTAAGAGGTGTGACTAATAAGAAAAAGAACCCTATTCCAAATAAAGCGAAAATCTTTGCTAGACCATATATGGATGCTCCAGAAATGCCGGATGAAAAATATCCAGTATGGTTATCAACAGGTAGAGTACTAGAACACTGGCATTCAGGAACAATGACTATGCAAGTTCCAGAATTATACAGAGCTGTACCAGAAGCACTATGTTATATGCATCCTGCTGATGCTAAAAAATATGGTGTTAAACAAGGTGCTCTTTGTTGGGTTGAATCTAGAAGAGGAAAAGTAAAAGCTAGAGTTGAAACTAGAGGAAGAAATAGACCTTCAAAAGGACTAGTATTTGTTCCATGGTTCGATGAAAATGTATTTATTAATAAAGTTTGTTTGGATGCTACTTGTCCATTATCAAAACAAACTGACTTTAAAAAATGTGCAGTAAAAATTTATAAAGCATAATTAATGGGGGTATATTGTCTTGAGCAATATAAATCCTCATGAAAAGAAACAAAAGTTGAAAAAAGAAATGAAAAATGGTGTAACTAAAAAGGAACCTATTAGTAGCAGAAGAAGATTCTTCTTAGATATAGCAAGAGCAGTTGGGCTTGCTACTCTAGGTGGTCTTACATGGAGTGCTTATGTTGATGAAGTATCAGCATCTAAGTTAACTCTAAGACCTCCTGGAGCTTTAAAAGAAGAAGATTTTTTAGCTACATGTATTAAATGTGGTATGTGTGTTGAATCATGTCCCTTTGATACATTGAGCCTTGCAAAGCCTGGTGATAATAAACCTTTAGGTACGCCTTATTTCATTCCAAGAGATATTCCGTGTTATATGTGTCCTGATATTCCCTGTGTTCCTGTATGTCCTACAGGAGCACTTGATATCATGAGTTTAAAGAGTGAAAAAAATGAATTAGATATCAATAAAGCTGATATGGGTTTAGCTGTTGTTGATGATGAAAATTGTATTGCCTTTTGGGGTATTCAATGTGATGCTTGTTATAGAGCATGTCCAATCTTAGGAGAGGCAATTACTATTGAATATTCTAAAAATGAGAGAACAGGTAAACATGCATTTATGAAACCAATTGTACATAGTGATCATTGTACAGGTTGTGGTCTTTGTGAAAGAGCATGTGTTACTGAAAAAGCAGCAATTTTTGTTCTACCAAGAGAAATAGCACTAGGTAAAGCTGGAAACTATTACATCAAAGGTTGGGATAAAAATGATGAAAAACGTCTTGAAGATACATCATCAGAAGATAATCGGCCGAAAAAAGACAGTAAATCGGTACTTGATTCTTTAAATAGCGGTATGGAAGGTTTATACTAATGAAAACATTATTATATAAACACAGATACCTTATTTTAAGAAGATTTACTCAGATTACAGTAATGGCTTTATACATAATAGCTAATGTTTATGGAGTAAATATCCTAATGGGGAACTTAAGTTCTTCGATGTTTTTAGGAGTTATTCCATTAAGTGATCCTTATGCAGTGTTACAAATGTTCTCTGCAGGAGCAATACTTACATTTGATATTATGATTGGTGCTTTAATTATTTTAACTTTTTATGCGATTGTGGGTGGTAGAGTTTTTTGTTCTTGGGTTTGTCCTGTAAATATGATTACAGATTTAGCGAACTATTTACGAAAAGTTCTAGGGTTTAATCAAATTCAAAAGAAGCAACCTGCTTCAAGAAATATAAGATATTGGGTAATTGGACTAAGTCTAATCATATCATTTATTTTAGGCATTACTGCCTTTGAATTTATTTCACCAATTTCTATGACGCATAGAGGCATAATATTTGGATTAGGTCTTGGATGGGCAGCAATGCTTGTAATATTTCTTTTTGACCTTTTTGTTTTAAAAAATGGCTGGTGTGGTCATATTTGCCCGCTTGGTGGATTTTATTCACTAGTAGGTAAGTTTAGTTTAATAAGAGTAACACACGATGCAGATAAATGTACAGCTTGTATGGAATGTAAGGATGTATGTCCTGAAATGCAAGTTCTACACATGGTAGCAAAAGAGTCAAAACCTGTTTTATCAGGGGAATGTACAAACTGTGCTAGATGTATTGAAGTTTGTGACGATGATGCTCTTATTTTTTCAATAAGAAATAAAAAAAATGGAGAAAAAAATGAAATTAACTAATATTGCTTTAGGACTTTTTACAGCAGCAGCAATTTTCATGGTAGGTTGTTCTGCAACTCAAACTGTGAGCGAAGAGTCTTTAGGTTTAAGAAAAACTAGTTTATATACAGAATCGGATGCTATGCCTGTTAAAACAGAATATAGTAAAAAAGCAGCAGGAGAAAGTAAATTAATTGCAAGAGCATTTGAAAATGCTCCACCAATGATTCCTCATGATATAGAAGGAATGTTACCAATTACAATTAATAATAACTCTTGTACAGGGTGTCACGTGCCAGGTGTTGCAGAATCAATGAATGCAACTCCAATCCCACAATCACACTTTACAAACTTTAGACCAGATACTGCTTTAGCATCAAATGGTATGATTACTAAAGAAGGTCAAGAAGTAGAAAATACAAGTGACTTTAAAACTGTTGGTAAAAAAACAGCTATGGTATCTGGGACAAGATTTAACTGTTCTCAATGTCATGCACCTCAATCTATGTCTAAAACTCCTGTAAATGAATTCCAAGCGGATTTCAGAGCAGATGGACATTCTAAAAAATCAAATCTTATTGATAATATCAATGAGGGTGTAAAATAATCTATGGAAAGAAGAGAGCTATTTAGCTCTCTTGCTTCTTCTTTTAATAAAGAAGCAAGAGATGAGACGAAGAACAATATTCTTCTAAGACCTCCTTATTTCCAAAATGAATCTGATTTTCACAAAGAATGTATTAATTGCAATGGTAAATGTAGTAATTTTTGTGAAGAGCATATAATAAAAATAGGTGAAGATAAAACTCCTTATTTAGATTTTACTAATAGTGGCTGTACTTACTGTGATGAATGTGCAAAAGCTTGTGAATATGAAGTCTTAAATATTGAACATAAAAAACAAATCAATGCGAAAATAAGTATTGATATAATAAAATGTTTAAGTTGGAATCAAACAATGTGTTTTTCTTGTAAAGACCCTTGCTTAGATGATGCTATCGAATTCTTGGGTATGTTTAGACCTCAAATAATTGATGATAAATGTACATCATGTGGCTTTTGTATTAAAGCCTGTCCAACACAAGCAATAGAAATAAAAATTATAGAACAAGGTTAAATATGAAACTTTTAATAAGTTTACTTTTTTGTTTTTCAATGCTTTTTTCACAAAACTTAATACCTACACAAACATATATTGCTAGTGGAGGAGTAACAGATTTAGTATTAAAAGACAAACTTTTATATATTTCTACAGAAGCAAGTATTATAGATGTTTTTGATTTATCAACTTCTGAACTAATAAATAGTATTAAAGTTCCCAAAGTAAAAGACTTTATAGGTGACTTAATAAACGCAAAGATTTACTCTATTGATGTAATAAATGATAAGATAATCTTAGTTGCCCAAGGAGAAAAAGGTTTTAGAAATATATATGAGTATGTAAATAAAAAATTAGTTCCTATTATTACAATCGATAAAAGAATGTATATTGCAAAAGTAAAATATTTAAATAAAGATTCAATTATATTTGGTTTACTTACTAATCAAATATTTGTATACAACTTAAAAGAGAAAAAATTCTTATGGGAAGTTCAAGCATCTCAATCTAAATTCTCAAGTTTTGCACTAAATGAAGATAAATCAAAAATTATTGTAGCCGATGAAAGTGGTGCATTAAAACAACTTAATACAAAAGATGGAAAGATTCAAAAAATTTATTCAGGATTAAATGTTGACAATATATTTCAAGTTGATATAAAAAATGGCATAATTATAACAGCAGGTCAAGATAGAAGATGTGCAATTTATGAAAAGTATAACCAATATTATAAAAAAGCGGATTTTTTAATTTATAGTGCGGGACTTAGTCCAAGTGGGAAGTTAGCGGGATTTGCGAACAATGAAGAGAATGATGTAACAATTTTTAATACAAAAACAAAAAAAGAGTTATATACTTTAAAAGGTCATAAGATGACTTTGACTAATATACTTTTTAAAAATGAAAATGAATTATATAGTTCAAGTGATGATAATGAAGTATATTATTGGAAATTAAAATAAGGAAATATAAATGAATGTATCAAGTATAGTAATAAAAGCATTGCCAGAATATGTAGAAGAAGTAGTAGAAAATTTAAAAAATAGTGATGTATGTGATTACCACTTACACGACGAGATTGGGCGAATTGTTGTAACAATTGAAGGTGCTGGGGTATCAGAAGAGTTGAAAAAACTAAAAGTTATTGAAGCTATACCACATGTAATTGCAGCAGATATGCAAATGGCATATAGTGAAGATGAATTGGACGATCACATGGATGTATTAGATAATGCAGATGCGGTTCCTCGTATGTTACATGATGATGATTTAAGACCAGAAGAAGTAATTTACAATGGAGACTTAAAGAAAAAAGATTTAGAAGGTTTTGCTAGACAATTTGATAAAACAGGAAAATAGCATGGAATATAATCAAAGTGAATTTTTATGTGAAACAATTGTTCCTCAAAATGAACTAATTGTTTCAAGAACAGACTTAAACGGTAATATTACATATGCAAATGAAACATTTGCTAGTATTAGTGGGTATACAATTGAAGCTTTAATTGGAAAACCTCATAACTGCGTAAGACACCCTGACATGCCAAAAGCAATCTTTAAAGAATTATGGGATAGCTTAAGAACTAAAGGAAGATGGTCTGGTTTTGTAAAAAATATTAGAAAAGACTTTGGTTACTATTGGGTTTACGCAGAAGTTTCTGGAGTATATAGAGATGAACAACTAGTTGAATATAAATCAATTAGAACACCAATATCATTTGAAGATAAGGTATATTATCAAACAAAATATGATGCAATGAAAAATAAAGAAGGTGAATTAGTAAGAAAAATTTCTTACGAACCTTATAACTCTTAATAAAAAATCTACAAAATATTCACAAAAATATAGTAGAATTATTCTATGAAAAAAATGATTCTACTATTAATTCTAACACTAACACAACTATTTTCATATAATACTAATGTTACCGCAGCATATGCCATAGGTATATTTGATGAAAGTGGCAATGGTGAAAATGTGCAACATGTAAGAAAAACAGTAAACGACTATAATAATACCTGTTATACAAAAGTTTTTGTTGTAGGAACATTGCTAAGACTAAAACCTGAGGTTTTTATAGGAAAATCAAAAGGTCACTTTCAAAGTACTAAACCCATATACAATAGTAGAAAAATAAAAATTGGAGAAGTACTTTTATTTAAACATTTTTCAGTAAAGAAAGGATATTTTAAAGTTTATTTCAAAAATAAACTTTTTGACACAAAAGTTTATGTTAAATAGGACTTTTTTTGACCTATATCATTTTTATTGATATTAAAAATCTATATAATCTCCATACAAAGAAGTTTTAAATATATTATCTCTCTCCTAACTAATTTAATATAACTAATACAAAACTTCTTTTTCATAAAATACTGAGCTTTTATATATCTGTCTCTTATACACATCTCCGAGCCCACGAGACCAGAG
>CAJXPH010000046.1 GCA_913057765.1 uncultured Campylobacteraceae bacterium | reverse complement strand
GGCTCGGAGATGTGTATAAGAGACAGAATTTATGTTACATATTAATATAATTATTTTAGTTCTTGCCAGCTTAGACCCGCACTTCTCGACACTTTTAGAGGTATGATTAAATTATAGATTTTTTCCATGATTTCAGCTAAATTTTTAGTTATTTTATCAAGATCTTCATTTTTTACCTCAAAAATTAATTCATCATGAATTTGCAACAGCATTTTTACATTTGTATTATCTTTGTATTTTTTATGTATTTCAATCATTGATAATTTAATTAAATCTGCTGCACTTCCTTGAAATAATGTATTAACAGATTCTCTTAAAAATGCAGCTTTCATCATTCCATTTGCTGAATCAAAATCAAATAATCTTCTTCTTTTTATTAGAGTTTCAACAAAACCATCAGTAAATGCTTTATCCTCAATTGATTTTAAATAATCCTTTACACTAATAAATGCTTCAAAGTATGAATCAATGTATTTTTTAGCTTCTTTTGCAGGGATACCTAATGTATCCCCTAACTTTCTACTCCCCATCCCGTATAATAATCCAAAGTTAATTGATTTAGCAATAGATCTATTTGCATCTGCATTCTCTTCACCAAAAATTTGTACAGCAGTTTGTCTATGGATATCTTTATCATTATTAAAAGCATCAACTAAAGCTTTATCTTCTGAAAAATGAGCTAATAGTCTTAACTCAATTTGTGAATAATCTATTCCTAATAAAGTATATCCTTCTCTTGGAATAAAAGCACTTCTAATTAGTGCCCCAGCTTTTGTTCGTACTGGTATATTCTGTAGATTTGGATTTTTAGAGCTTAACCTACCTGTTGCTGTTCCTGTTTGTAAAAAAGATGTGTATATTCTATTATCATCATTTTTTAATCCAAGTTCTAACAGTGGTTCAATATAAGTTGATTGAAGTTTAAAGGCCTCTCGGTATTGTGATAAAAAAGGGATGATTTCATGTGCATCATGAAGTTTTTGTAAAACAACCTCATTTGTACTGTAACCACTTTTTGTTTTCTTTGATGGCGGTAGTTTTAATGTATCAAAAAGAATTGTACCAAGTTGTTTTGGTGAATTTATATTAAATTCTGTCCCTGCTAATTCATAAATCTTAGCAGTTAACTCTTGTATATGAGTATAGTTAATATCTTTTAGTTCTTTTAATTTAGACACATCTACTTTAATACCATTATCTTCCATATCTGCAAGTACATATATAAAATCAAATTCATATTTATGTGCAATTTCAATGATATGTTCACATTCTTTACTTTTAAAGTCTTCTAATAATGCGTAATAAATTTTATATGTATATAAAGCATCTTCTGCTGCGTAGTTACAAGCATCATCGATATCAACATTTGAAAAGTTCTCACCTTTTTTAACTACATCTTTAAAAGCAATCATTTTATGATCAAAATACTTATCAGCTAAAAAATCTAATCCAATTTTAGAACTTGAATCTAATAACCAAGCTAATATCATCGTATCTGCATATAATTTTAGCTCTAAACCAAGAGTTTTTTTAACTATTGCATAATCATATTTGAAATTTTGTAATACTAACTTTTTGCTATTTAGTATTGAAATTGCTTTAATTGCAACATCTTTTGATATTTGTTCTGGTGCACCTAAATAGAAATGGTCAATAGGAACATAGTATGCTTTATTTTCTTCATAAGCAAAAGAAAAACCAACTATTTGTGCATTTCTTACATCAATATCTGTTGTTTCAGTATCAAAGGCAACAAGAGTATCATCTTTAATAGAATTTACAACATCAAGAAGTTTTTGTTCTTCATTTAATAAAATATATTCTACTTCTTCTTTTTCTTTTTTTTCTACAATTTTATTTTGAGGAATTTGTGTTTTATAATTTAAACCCTCTTTATTTACTCTGTCGACTATTCTATTTAATTCATAATCCATTAAAATATCTGAAATCTTCAAAATAGGATTTTCTTTTGGAAGTACATACTGCTCTAATTCATCTATACAATGACAGTCATGGCTAAGTGTTACAAGTTGTTTAGAGATATACGCTAACTCTTTACCTTCTGTTAATAATTTTTGCCATCTTGGTTTTTCTATATTCTCTAGGTTTTCATAAATAGTGTCAAGTGAACCATATTGTTTGATTAAAGCTTCAGCTGTTTTAGCCCCTACTCCTTTAACCCCAGGGACATTATCTGCACTATCCCCAAGTAATGATTGATAGTCTGTAAACTGTTTAGGTGTTACTCCATATTTATCAAAACATTTTTCTTCATTCATTACAACTTTCTTTATTGGGTCAAATAAATATACATTATTATCATCATCAATTAGTTGATATAAATCTTTATCATGAGATACTACTCTTACTTCAAGATCTTTTTGCTTACCATCATATGCAATTGAAGCAATAAGGTCATCAGCTTCAAAACCAGTTCTAATTGCTGTTTTAAATCCCATCTTTTCAATCCAATCAATTGCAACAGGTAACTGTCTTAATAAATCCTCAGGAACATCAGGTCTATGAGACTTATATTCTGTATAAATATCGCTTCTAAACGTAGGTCCTTTTGCATCTAGTGCAAAAACTATATAATCTGTTTGAAAATCTTTTCCTATATTTGATATAAAATTCATGAATCCTGTTAATAGTCCAGTTGGGAAACCAGCCTTATCTCCAGACTTTGCTTTTAACGGCGGTAAGGCGTAATATGCCCTAAATAAAAATCCAAATGTATCAATAACTGTTATGGTTTTTTTCATAAAATACTTCTTTCATGTGCTTATTTAAAGATTTTATATTATAATAATATGACTAAAAATAAGGTTTTGTATTGTCTATAGAAGATATTGAAAAATTAAAGAGAAATAATCAAGAACTACAAGAAATAATTAATAATTCTTGGGATGGAATTGGTATTATAGATAAATCTACAAAATTTATCTATGTAAATAATGCGTTTATGCCAATTTTGGGATTTTCAAGAGACGAATTAATTAAAAAGAATTTTGCATCATTGATGGAAGATAAATATGTACGTCCATTTTTAAAGCTTTTGATAATAAAAAATAAAGAAAAAAAGTATCAAGCTGAAACTGATATTGTATGTATAAGAAAAGACGAGAAAAAAGTTTACTTGAAAATAACTATTTCATCAATGTTAAACAAAAATCTTTTTGTAATCAATACAAAAGATATTACTCAACAAGTTTCAGATGATGAAATTCTTGATGATTACGTTATTTCAATGCACACTGATTTACATGGCCATATTACAAAAGTGAGTTCTGCATTCTTAAAATTATCGGAATATAAAAAGAAAGATATTCTAGGAAGACCTTATTCTTCAATGGCACATAAAGACACTGATCCTATTATTTATAAAAATATAAATAAATCTTTACAGAACTTACAAGAGTGGAGTGGAAAATTAAAAAATATTAAAAAAGATGGAAAACCATTTTGGATTAATATGAAAATTAAACCTATGTACAATAAATATGGTGATGTTACAGGTTATACTTCATTAATGTTTGACATTACAAATGAAATAAACTTAAATGATGAAGCATCTATGTTACAAGATCAAGTATCTACTGCAAAAGACGAAATTGAACAAAAAGATACTTTGCTTATCCAGCAATCAAAACTTTCAGTAATGACAGAAACTTTACAAAGATTATCTCATGAATGGAGACAACCTTTAAATCTTATATCAATACAAGCACAAAAACTTGAATTAGATTTTAGTATTGATGAAATTCCCTCAAATGATAATGTTATTTCTACTCTAGAAAAAATTAAAGATGAAGCAAATAGTTTATCTACAATTATAGAAGATTTTCAAAGGTTTCTACAACCACGTACAAAAAAAGAACTTACTAAACCTTCCCTTATCATAGAAAATGTTTTTAATATCTTTTCTAAAGATGAAAGTTCCAATATAAATTTAACTAAAAATATAGAAAATGACTTTGAGTTTGAATCTTACTCAGAGGAAATTGTAACAATATTAATAAACATAATAAACAATTCAAGAGAAGCTATTACGAAAAATTCTATCGAAGATGGAATTATAAATATAAAAGAATACATTTTAGAAGACACTTTATATTTTGAAATATATGACAATGGTGGAGGGATTGATAAAGACATAATTCATAAAATATTTGAACCATATTTTTCCACAAAAGACCAAAAACATGGTGTTGGATTAGGTCTTTATACAACTAAACTAATGATAAATATGCATCTAAATGGTGTAATTAGTGTAACAAATCAAGACGATGGTGTTACTTTTAAAATCTCGTTACCTCTTAATTAATAAAAAGGACAATAAATGATAATAATTCCAGCAAGATTAAATTCAAGTAGATTTGCAAATAAGATTTTAGTAGATATTTTAGGATTACCAATGGTAATTAAAACTGCGAAACAAGTAAGTTCACTAGATAAAGTAGTAATTGCTACTGATTCACAAGAAGTTATTAATTTAGCAAAAGAACATGGATTTGATGCAGTGATGACATCAAAAGACCATCAAAGTGGTACAGATAGGATTAATGAAGCAGTAAATATTTTGAAATTACCTGATGATGAAATTATTATAAATGTTCAAGGAGATGAACCTTTTATCGAACCAGAAGTTATTAAAACTGTAATTACAAGAGTTGAAAAAGTTAGAGATAATAATGAAGATATAATGATAACTAGTTGTTATAAAGAGATTAGTTCAGAACTAGCAGATGACCCAAATCATGTAAAAGTAATATTAGATGAACATTCTAATGCAATATATTTTTCACGTGCAAAAGTACCTTATCACAGAGACCATTATGATTCATCTGCATATTGTGGGCATCTGGGGATATATGGATTTACAAAAAAATCTTTAAATGCTTTTTGTAAGTTAAATTCTTCAAAATTAGAAAATATTGAAAAGCTTGAACAATTAAGAGCTATTGATAATGGTCATAAAATTGCTATGGTTAAAGTAACATCAAAATCATTTGGTATTGATACTGAAGAAGATTTAAAAAATGCTCTAAAAATATTTAATAAGTAATTATTTATATAGTAACTTGCACCAATTTATGCTAATGCAATGGTAATATAAAATTATTTTTGTTATAATATGTATATAATAATATTATGTAGTTTTTTACATGATTAAAAATATAAGCTTAGAGTCATTTTGAAAGGCAATTATTAATGAATAAAGAAATATTAAAAAATATTAATGTCTTATATGTTGAAGATGAACAAGATGTTCGTGAATTTACTAGCAAAACAATTAGTACTATTGTAAATAAAGTAATTGTTGCAGAGAATGGTAAAGAAGGCTTAGAAAGATTTAAAGAAAATCCTGAAATTAATTTAATACTAACTGATATAAATATGCCTAAAATGGGTGGACTAGAGATGTGTGCAGAAATCAGAAAATTCAATGATGAAGTGCCTATTGTTATTACAAGTGCTCATAGTGACCCTGATTTTTTAAAAAAAGCAATTGATGTTAAAGTTAGTGCCTATGCAATGAAACCAATTGATTTATATCATTTAATTGAAAGTATGATTAAAGCAGTTGAACCAATATTTTTACGTAAAGAGCTAGAAGAAGTAAATTCTAATTTAGAACATAAAGTTGAAGAAGCAGTAAGAAGAACTAAACTAATTTTAGATGCCCAAGACAACATGGTTGTTTTAACAGATTTAAACAAAGCTATAGAAGTAAATAAAAAGTTTTTAGAATATTTTGATGTAAATTCTTTAGATGAGTTTTTTAATAAAAAAACTTCTATTATAAGTCAATGTAAGACAGGTAATGGTTTTTTTAGTTTTAATAGTGTTGAAGATACAACTACTTGGATTCAAAAAATTGTTAAACTAAATGAAATTGATAGAGTTGTAAAAATTGAGAATTCAAAAGGTGAAGATAGAGTATTTATAGTTAACATAGATGACTACGAACACAAAGGAGAACATTATGTTGTCTCTTTTACTGATATTACTGAATTAAAGGAAAAATCAAATCTTTTAGAATATCAAGCAACACATGACCAATTAACTGGTCTTTTTAATAGACAAAAATTTAATGAGATTTTCTTAAAAGAAATAAAAAGAGATAAAAGATATGATAATGCCTTATCTATTATAATTTTTGATATTGATGATTTCAAAATTTTTAATGATAGTTTTGGTCACAATGTTGGAGATGAAGTATTAAAAATCATTTCAGAAATTGTATTAAAAAGTGTACGTGAACATGATACCATTGTTAGATGGGGTGGTGAAGAATTTTTAGTATTACTTCCTCAAACTGAAATTGAAGGTGCAATACATGTGGCCGAAAAAATTAGAAGTACTATAGAAAGTTATGAAAGTATTGATATCCCAAGAAAAATAACTGCTAGTTTTGGAGTAACAAAACTACAAAAAGATGATGATGAAAATAGTGTTATAAAAAAAGCTGATGAAGCACTATATATGGCTAAGGAAAAAGGAAAAAATGTAGTAGTTTCTAATTAAATTAGAAACTAAAACTTTCACCTAAATAGTGTTCTCTTACACTACCATCACTTTTTATATCTTCACTATTACCAGAAGCTAAAAGTGTCCCACTTTTCATTACATAAGCTCTATCACAAATTTCAAGTGTTTCTCTAACATTATGATCTGTAATTAAAACCCCTATTCCAATTTTTGTTAGTTCATGAATAATTTCTTGAATATCTTTAACAGCAATTGGGTCAACACCAGCAAAAGGCTCATCCAGAAGTAAAAATTTAGGCTTAGAAACTAAAGCTCTTGCAATTTCTGTTCTTCTTCTTTCCCCTCCAGATAAAGAAACACCTTTTCTTTGTCTAATTGGTTCAATATTAAATACTTCAAGTAAATCCTCTACTCTCTTGTGCTGTTCTTTTTTATCATCAGTAACAATTTGGGCTGCTAGCATTAGGTTATCTTCTACTGATAGATCTTTAAAAATAGAAGACTCTTGAGGAAGGTACCCTATTCCCTTTAAAGCTCTTTCATGTAAAGGAAGTTTTGTAATCTCTTCATCATCAAAAAAGACCTTTCCACTAGTAGGACTAACTAAACCACAAACTGTGTAGAAAGTAGTAGTTTTCCCTGCTCCATTAGGTCCAAGTAAACCTACAATCTCTCCTGAATTTACTTCAAGCGAAATTCCATGTAAAATGTTAGTCTTTTTAATACTTTTTTTAATATCTTCAATTCTTAATTTACTCATTTAAAATATATTGCCTTTTATCATTATCTTTTTTTATCTGTAGAAGAATAACATCATATCCATATGATTTTAATAATTCCTCAAACTTTCTATCTCCCCATTCAACAAAATGAATACCATTCTTTTCAAATTCTTCTAACATTCCAAGTGCAATAAACTCTTCTAAAGTCTTATTGTATACATCATAATGATATATTTCATTAGAATAAATAGATTGTAAAGAAAAAGTAGGAGAAGTAACCAAATCATCTAATCCTAATGATTTTACATAGTTTTTAACAAAAGTGGTTTTTCCACTTGCTAAATCGCCTCTTAAAATAACTATAGCATTATTTTCTAATTTTGATAGTTTTACTTTTAATTTATCAACAATTTGACTAATTTCATCAACATTTAAAATAATTGAATACAATTAAAACCTTAATTTAGCTTTGAAGAGATATCTATTAACTCTTCTAATTTTGTTTTTGCTTTTAGACTTTTAATTGCATCTCTAGCAATTTCAATACCTTCTTGAATATCTCTGGCCCTACCATCAACAACTAAAGCAGCAGCTGCATTTATTAAAACAATATCAAGTTTTGCGCCAGAACTTTCATTATTTAATATTCTTTTTGTCGTTTGAGCATTTTCAATAGCATCTCCACCAATAATTTCTTCTTTAGGAGCAAGTTTTAAACCATAAGATTGAGGATCAATTTCATAATCTTCAATTTTTCCATTAGTTAATGATGTTGCATATGAAATATCTGAAATAGAAATCTCATCCATTCCATCTTTTGAAGAAACAACAATAGCTTTCTTAGCTTCTAATAACTCTAGAGCTGTAGCTATTTTATTTATATAAGATTTATCAAACACTCCAATTAACTGTTTTGAAACAGTTGCAGGATTTGATAATGGTCCTAAAATATTAAATATAGTTCTATGTGGGATTGTTTTTCTAATTGGCATGATATATTTCATTGCAGGATGGTGATTTTGTGCAAACATAAAACAAAAACCTGCATCTTCTAACATTTTTGCAGAATTTTCCATTGAAATACTAAGATTAATACCTAAAGCTTCTAACATATCGGCACTACCACTTTTACTAGTAATACTTCTGTTACCATGCTTTGCAACATAACAACCACAAGCAGCTAATAAAATAGATACTGTCGTAGAAATATTAAATGAATTAGATTTATCTCCACCTGTTCCACAATTATCAATTAACTTTTCTTTTAAATCATAATGTACTGGTAAAGGGATTAAATGATCTCTCATTGCACTAGCAGCAGCTGCAATTTCTGCCGCAGTTTCTCCTCTTTCATATAATTCGATTAAATATGCTCTAACTTCTTCTGCCGGAAGTCTATTTTCAAATATATCATCAAATTTTAATTTTGCAATATTAAACATTTTAATTATCCTTCTAACTTATTAACGTATTCTTCCATCTTAGACCTAGGAGTAGACTTAGTTGTAGGTATTTGTAATACTTTAAACTTATCACTTTTTTCAAGATATTTAATTTCAATAATATCTCCAACTTTAACTTCTTTCGCTTTTTTTACTGATACGTTATTAATAAAAACAACTTTATGTTCTAACATATCTTCAGCAACTGTTCTTCTTTTAGTAATATTTACTGCATTTAAAAATTTATCTATTCTCATAATAAAGATTATAACTAATTTTTATTTAAAAGCACTCTGTGCGTTATCATCACGTTTATCAGTACTAAAAATATCTATTTCGGAACTAATGATTTTTTAAATTATCTATTTTGATACAATTGGAACTTTAATGATATTTGGTATAATTTATGGAATTGAACAATTATAAGAAAGAATTAGAGAAAATAGAATATAGGATTTATCAATGTTATCAATAAATTGGAATGAAGAAAAAATGAGTGTTGGAATAGATTTAATTGATGAACAACATAAGAAGTTACTTGAGTTAATAAATGACATTATAAAATCCGTTGCAAATAATAGGCAGGTTGAAGATATTGAAGAATTTATTGATAAAACATTAAAATACTCAGAATATCATTTTGACACAGAAGAAAGATTATTTAGAGAATATAATGTTGATATTAATGAGATTGAAGAACATATAAAAGAACATAAAAAAGAGCATGAAGATTTTAAAAATATGATAAATAAAATTTTCATTGATTTAGATAGTGATAAGTCACTCAAAAGTAACTATGGAATTGAAATATTAACTGATTTATATACTTTTTTAACAAAATGGTTTGTTCAGCATATTATTGAGGAAGATAAAAAAATATTTAAAAGATTAACTGTAAATAATACAATTGAAAATTTAAGAGAAAATGGTTTAAAAAGTACAAAAGAAAATTAATATATAACAAAAAACTAAATAAAACAAAAAAAGATAAAACCTACGATGAAACAGTCTCTTTCTTTGGTATTTCTTTGCCTAAACTGATTTATAACTAATTTTAGATAAAATATTAGCCTTAAAAACAACTATTATATAGGATAAATTTATGATTAAAAAAGATGTTAAAAAAGTTGTTCTAGCTTACAGTGGTGGGCTTGATACATCAGTTATTTTAAAATGGCTTCAAGATGAATATAACGCTGAAGTTATCACATTTACTGCAGATTTAGGACAAGGCGAAGAAGTTGAACCAGCAAGAGAGAAAGCACTTGCAATGGGGATTAAACCTGAAAACATTTTTATATTAGATATACAAGAAGAGTTTGTAAAAGATTATGTTTTCCCAATGTTTAGAGCAAATGCAATTTATGAAGGTGAATATTTATTAGGTACTTCTATTGCACGTCCTTTAATTTCAAAAAAACAAATTGAAATTGCTGAAAAGATGGGTGCAGATGCTGTTTCTCATGGGGCAACAGGAAAAGGTAATGATCAAGTTAGATTTGAACTTGGATATTTAGGATTAAGTCCAGATATTACAGTTATTGCTCCTTGGAGAGAATGGGATTTAAATTCAAGAGAAAAATTACTTTCATATGCTGAAAAGCATGGAATTACTATTGATAAAAAACATCTTGATGAAGATGGTAATCCGGCAGTTAGTCCATATTCTATGGATGCTAACCTTTTACATATATCATATGAAGGATTATCTTTAGAAGATCCAAATGCAGAACCAGAAGAATCGATGTGGTTATGGTCTGTATCTCCAGAAAATGCTCCAGATAAAGCTGAATACATCACTATTGGATATAAAAATGGTGACCCAATTTCAATTAACGGTGATGAAATGTCACCAGCAACTATTCTTAGAACATTAAATGAATATGGTAATAAACATGGTATTGGAAGAATTGATATCGTTGAAAACAGATATGTTGGTATGAAAGCTAGAGGTTGTTATGAGACTCCAGGTGGTACTATTATGTTAAAAGGACATAGAGCGATTGAATCTATTACTTTAGATAGAGAAGCTGCGCACTTAAAAGATGAGTTAATGCCTAAATATGCTAAATTAATTTACCAAGGTTATTGGTTTTCACCTGAAAGAGAAATGCTTCAAGCTTCGATAGATTCAACACAAAAAGATGTTGAAGGTACTGTTAGACTTAAACTTTACAAAGGTAACGTTGTTGTAGTAGGAAGAGAATCTGAAAAATCATTATTTTCAGAAGCACACTCTACTTTTGAAGAAGATGAAGTTTACAACCAAAAAGATGCAGAAGGATTCATTAGACTAAATGCCTTAAGATTCATAATCGCAGGACAAAATAAAAAATATTATCATCTATAGAATAATTCATTAAGACTAATGATAATAAGAGAAAGTAAAATAAATAGTAACAACTTAATAATATTTTTATAATATGTCACAAAATAGACATGTTGTAAGCCTCTCTATAAGCCAAGTAAGTATATAATTCTTCTTGGCTTTCTTAAAAAACAAAAGAATGCTTCTATCTAAATCAAGAATCAGGGGATTTTGAGTGGAATATTTAGAAGATTTGAAAACAATAATTAATATTAATTCATATACAGAAAATAAAAATGGTGTAGACAAAGTTGGTAAACATATGGCTACTTGGCTAAATCAACTAGGATTTGAAACTACAAAATATGAAAGAGAACTTTTAGGGGACCATCTATTATTTAAAACAAAAAAACGTGATGGTATTAAAATATTATTACTTGGACATAATGATACAGTTTTCCCAGAAGGTTATTTTGAAGGTTTTAAAGAGGACGATGAATGGATATATGGTCCCGGAGTATGTGATATGAAGGGCGGAAATATTGTTGCCTTACAATCCTTACGTAATGTTTACGAAGAAAATAATGAAATATATAATATAGATTTTTTACTTGTATCAGATGAAGAAACAGGAAGTGATGATTCAAAAGAAGTAACTAGCTCTATTACAAAAGACTATGATTATTGTTTTGTCTTTGAAGCTGCTGGTGAAAATTTAGAAGTAGTAACTGCTAGAAAAGGTGTTGGAAGATATATTATAAAAATAGAAGGTAAAGCTTCTCATGCAGGTACTTCATATACAAAAGGTATAAATGCAAACCTAGAAGGTGCAATTAAACTTCAAAAATACTCTGAGCTAATTAACCTTGAAGAAGGTACTATTGTAAATGTAGGACAAATTCAAGGTGGTATTGGAATAAATACTGTCTCACCTCATTGTGAAATGAAAATGGAATTTAGATTCGATAAGAAAAGTGAACAACAAAGAGTTATGAATGCAGTTCAAGAAATTACATCTACCTCATATGTGGACGGAACAAAATCCCATGCTGACGGAATTATTCAAAGAGGAGTAATGGAAGAAAACTCAAAACAACTAGAACTTATTAAATTTTTCGAAGAGTTAACTTCTCAATCCATTCCAAAAGAACGTAGAGGTGGAGTAAGTGATGCTAATATTGTTGCAAGTTATGGGGTAACAACAATAGATGGATTTGGCCCTTATGGTTATGGTGACCATACACTTAAAGAAAGAGCATTAAAAAGTTCTTTTACACAAAGAATTGAAATGATGACAAAAATATTAAAGTATTATCAGAATAATTAAATTGTTTTACAAATATTAATAAATAATCTTAAATTAGGGGGTAAGTTATGGGAAAAAGAAAAGTTGGTATGTGGCTCTATCAAAACGGTGGTGGAGATAAAATCCAGGAAAAGATGATTTCACTTCTAAAAGAAAGAGAAATTGATGTTATTCCTAATATAAACTTACGAGATGCAATTGCAAAGAATAGTCATATTTTATATGATGATATTAAATTGGATAAACTAGATTTATTCTTTTCATATAATGCAGGAGAACAAACACAATATCAAATGTATCTATATAAAGCGTTAAACCATGTTGTTCCAATGATAAACTCATATGACGCATTAGAATTAACAGAAGATAAATTTCAGACAGCTTTTCTATTAAGAAAACATAAAATTCAAACAGCTGATTACAAACTTTGTCATAGAGACGATACTCATCATTTACAAACTATCATGAAAAAATGGGATAAAATGGTTTATAAACCAACTGATGGATGGGGTGGAGTTGGACTTACGAAAATCGAAAATCAAGAAACACTTGACATGTTAATGCCATTTCTAAACCAAATGGATTTAAGATATTTTTATGTAGAAAAATTCATTGATTATGATCGAACTGATTTTAGAGTTGATGTTGTTGATGGACAATTTGTTGGTTGTTATGGTAGAAAAGCTGGAGGAAATGACTGGCGAACGAATGTAACAAGTGGCGGAAGTGTGTTTATGAGAGAGCCAGATGATGACGTAATCGAATTGGCACTAAATGCTGCTAAAGTTACAGGACTAGATATAGCTGGTATTGATATTATATATGATAGAAAAAAAGAAGAGTACGTAGTATTGGAAGTTAATGGGATACCTGCCTTTGCCACACCAGAGCAAGAAAAAATGGGACTTGATTTTAATAATAAAAAAATAGAACTAATTGTAGATTTAATTGATAGAAAAACAAAATAATAAACAAAATAATAAAGGAAATATAGTATGAGTAAATTACCAAAGTTAGGATTTTTATATCTTGATTATGTATTAAGATTTTTTGACCACTCTAATTTTAAAGGATGGCCAGATAAGATTGAGACTGTTACATATCATTGGGGAAATGATAAACAAAGATTTATCAATGAAGTAAGAGCAAAAAAGATAGAAGTATTAATTGGTAATATTCCTGCAACTGCATATGAAACATTTAGAGAAATTGCAAGAGTTCTTCCGCACATTAGATTTGTGCCTTCACTAGAAACACAATTTCCAAATAAATCAAAAGAGAACGTTACACTTTTTTGTGAAAAACATGATGTTGCAATTCCAAAAACAAAAATATTTCATAATGATAAAGAAAAAGCATATGATTATTTAAAAAATAAAGCTACATATCCACAGATTATTAAAAAAAGTTATGGCCCGTCAAACTATGGTGGATATTATGTTCATAAAGCAGATGACTTTAAAGAAGCTTACGATTTATTAGAAAAAGAAAAATATGATCCTATTTATACTCAAAATGGAATAGATTTAAAATATTCTGGAGATTTAAGAGTTATGCTAATAGGACATAAACCAGTATGTGCTTTCTGGAGATTCTCAGGAGATGGTGAATGGATCACTAATACATCGCAAGGTGGAACAATGTCATATGAGAATGTTCCAATGAATGCTCTTGAACTTGCAGTAAAAGCTTCAAAAGCAGCAAAAGCTGAGTATTGGGCTTGTGACATTGCTATTGATGCAAATGATGATAAACCATATATTTTAGAGTGTGCTACAGCATTTGCTGCCTTCCCTTATATTAGAGATTGGATTTGTCAATATCTAATGTGGGACTTCTCAAATGGTAAATTCCCTATGCCTCACGTACCTTTATTCTCGTGGGAAGAATTAGGGAAAATTGATCCTTCATTATTAAGAACTATGAGACATATTGGATTTAGTAAATATAAACCTTCTTGTGATGGTGCATTTTTTATTAATGAAAAAGACGATACTTTTGACATGGAAAAAACACTATTAAACAATCCAAGTGATTTCCCGGAAGAATATTCATTTGAAGAATTACCTGTTCATGTTAAACTTGAAGATCTACAAACAAAAGATATTAAAAGTGAAGTAACAATAAATAAAATCAATTTCAATAATGCAACATTAACTGATTTAATGACTCTTCATGGTATGGAAGAAGATTTAGCAACTGAAATTCAAGATTATCTTGAAGACAATGTCGTAACAGATTCTACTGATTTACTAGAAATAGAATCAATTGATGAACAAACGTTAAATATATGGAATGACAAAATTGATGATATGAGAGTTGATATTAATGAGGCAGATGAATCTGTTTTAAAGAAAATCAAAGGAATTGGTGCTAAACTTGCGAAAATCATTCTAGATTTCAAAACTAAAAATGAAGGTTTTAAAAACCTGTCTCTTATACACATCTGACGCTGCCGACGAAGAGGATAGTGTAGAT
>CAJXPH010000045.1 GCA_913057765.1 uncultured Campylobacteraceae bacterium | reverse complement strand
GAGATCCTCTCTGGTCTCGTGGGCTCGGAGATGTGTATAAGAGACAGGTGATGACTTTGAAATTAAAGAAGATGATGTTGAAGTATTAAGTAGTAAATTTCTTCAATCATTGGATTTAAATAATTTTGATAAATTGATTGATTTTTCACTATTTGAGAAAAAAAAGTATTCATCTCTTTTTGATATATTTAAAAACTTACTTGAAAAAAATGAAGAAGTGAAAATTTTAAATATTGATGCTAGTTTAATTACTTTACAAAAACAAGAGGCTTTGAATGAAGCTTATAGAATAAAAGAATTTATTTTAAACTGTCCTGTTGCGTCAGATGCTGCAAAGAAAGCAGTTGACTTTGATTCTTTTGAAAGCTTGTTAGAAAAAGGTAAAACTTGGCTCACTAAAGATAGTGCCGCTGATTTTAGAACTTTTAAAAAGTGTTCTAATGATTTATTAGAAAGCTATTTTTCAAAATTAAGAGAAGAAGTATCTATTTACTATAAGATTAGGGCTGGTTTTAGTTTAAGTAGGTTGTTTGAATTATATAAACTTTTTAAAGATTATAAAATAAAATACAACAAATCAAAAAATACTTTACATTTTGATGATATCTCAAATCTTACATATGAATTGTTATCATCAAAAATTGATAAAGATTTCTTATATTTTAGACTAGATTCAAAATTTTCACATATATTAATTGATGAATTTCAAGATACATCATTACTTCAGTATAAAATCTTACAACCATTGATTGAAGAGATTCTATCTGGTCAAGAAGAACGATTCAAAACTTTTTTCTATGTTGGAGATACTAAACAATCAATTTATAGATTCAGAGGTGGAAAAAGAGAACTTTTTGATTATGTATTAAAAACAAATTCTAATGTAGAAGTGGAGATTTTAAATACAAACTATAGGTCTTGTGAAGCAATAGTAAATTTTGTAAATAATTCTTTTAATAAACTTCCTACATATGAATATCATGACCAATTTGCAATTCATAAAGATGGTTTTGTTGAAGTTTATGAAGATGAAGCTTTACTTGAAGATGACAAATATAAAAATATTGCAAAGAAAATATCTAATCTTATGCAAAGTGGTGTTAATAGTAATGATATTGCAATTTTAACGTATACAAACAATGACGTATTAAATTTATATTCTTATTTAAAAAAAATGTTTCCTAGTTTAAAAATCACAACAGAAATGACCTCAAAACTTATAAACCAAGAGAATGTAAAAGCTGTAATTAATGCAATGAAATTTTTATATTTTGAAGAAGATATATATAAAGAAAATGTAAATGCAATTATTGGAAAACAACCTGCAAATGATTTAATTTTAAATGTAGATATAAAGAAACTAAGTATCCAAGATATAATTTATAAGATATCAATGGATTTAGATGTAATTGATGATAATGTTATAAAACTAATTGAACTTTGTTCTTCTTATAAAAATATTGTAGATTTTGTATATGAGATAGATAAGCTAGATGCTTCAATGCAAAATTCTGAACAATTAGGATTACAAATTTTAACAATTTTTAAATCAAAAGGTCTCGAATTTCATACTGTATTATTACTTGATAGAATAAAACAAAAAAACAGTGATAGAAGTTCACTTCTTTTTGAATATGATGATGTTAATTTAAAAAATATTTATTATAAGATTTCAAATTTAGAGAACTATAATGAAGATTATAAAAAAGCTTTAGATAAAGAAAAAAGCTTAGCATTAGAAGATGAATTAAATATTTTATATGTTGCTATGACAAGAGCTAGAAATAATATGGTTATTTTTAAAAAGCCTGAAAAATCTGTTTTTAATTTGTTAAATTTAAAAAGTCAGATTATTGGTGATATTGTAATTAGTGAAAATAAAAGTAAAAACTATGAAAAAATTGAAAAAGTTACATATGTTCCTTTAACCCTAGGTATCCAAGAAAAACCAATCTCAAAAACAAAAGATGATACTGAGTATACTTTGCATGCTAAGTATTTTGGTATTGCAACACATTATAGTTTAGAGATGATGAACGCTTTTAATAGTGAGTCTTTATCTAATGCAATTAATTTAGCGAGAAATAGATATTCAAGTTATTTAAGTGAAGATGATTTTTCAAAGATTGAAAATAGAATAATGAGATTAATTGATAATAATGAGATTAAATCATTTGTCAATAATTGTGAAATTTCAAAAGAACAATCTTTAATTTATAAAAATGAGTTAAAGATTATTGACTTATTAGTTAAAAAAGATGAAAAACTATATATTTTTGATTATAAAACAACAAAAGATGAGTTAGAAGAACATGTATTCCAAGTAAGCCATTACAAAAAAGCAATTAAAGAAATATTTGATACAAATGAAGTCTATTCTTATATTATTTATTTAAAAGAAGATGAGGTAAAGCTAAAAGTTGTCTAGATAAAGTATCTAATTGATGCAAAACCATAGGCTCTTGTTCTTGAGATTTGATTTATATGTTCTTCATCTATAATCCCCCCTAAGGCAATAATATCTAAGTCTTCGTAGACTCTTATTGTTTCCCTTAGTTTCGCCATACCTTTAGCTTCTGCTTTATTAGGAGAGAAAAAGATAGGAGAGTAAGTAATTGCATTTACATGTTGCATCTGTGCATTTTCTATATCTTTGTAATTATGACAAGAAATTATGGTGTAAAGATCTAAGTCTTTAGCTTTTTGTATCTTATTAAATTGTGTAGAGGTAAGATGGACACCTGTTGCATTTAGTTTCTTAGCAAGTTTATAATTTCCATTAATTAATACTTTATCAATATTAAACTCTTTACAAGTCTTTACAAAAACTTTTGCAAGCTCTTTGAAATTTTCAGAAGTCTTATCTCTAAAGCAGGCTA
This sequence comes from uncultured Campylobacteraceae bacterium, assembly GCA_913057765.1. Taxonomy (GTDB): domain Bacteria; phylum Campylobacterota; class Campylobacteria; order Campylobacterales; family Arcobacteraceae; genus Halarcobacter. The sequence goes on along the minus strand of CAJXPH010000045.1, from coordinate 11,901 downwards.
TATCAACTTTTTTAATTGTTAATACCTTTTTTAAATTCTTTTCAAAAGTTTTTACGTCATTTGAGTAATATTGAGGATCAGTTATTAGATAACTAATCAGGTTTTCTCGTATTATTTTCAATCCTTTACAATCTCTTTATATAAGAATTCTATAATAGTTTATATTAAAATAAAGGGTATGTAATGAGACTAATTTTTTTAATTTTGATATCTTTATCTTTAGCTTTCTCCTATGAAACTAATGATGATAGAGGATATAATCTTAAGTTTAAGACATTAGGCTGGAATACAGACTGGAATAAACATACAATTTCTTACGATGAATTATTAAGTGGAGGCCCCTCTCGAGACGGAATTCCTCCAATTGATGAGCCAAAATTTATTTCTGTTGAAAAAGCAAAGAGTTGGATAGGGGATAAAGAACCGGTGATTTTTTTAGAAATAAATAAAAAGGTAAAAGCTTATCCTATTTCTGTATTAATGTGGCATGAAATTGTAAATGATACATTGGGAGATAAAAAAATATCAGTAACTTTTTGTCCATTGTGTAATTCAGCAATTGTTTTTGATAGAGTTTTAGATGGAGTTGAATATGATTTTGGTACATCAGGACTGTTAAGAAATTCTGATTTAGTAATGTATGATAGGCAAACTGAATCTTTATGGCAACAGTTTACAGGCGAGGGTATAGTGGGTTCTATGGTTGAAAAACAATTAAAATTCCTTCCTTCTTCTTTAGTGAGCTTTAAAGATGTATATACAAGTTTCCCAAATGCTTTAATTCTTTCTAAAGATACAGGATTTAATAGGGATTATGGAAGAAACCCATATTCTGGCTATGATGATATAAATCAATCACCATTTCTTTTTGATAAAAAAACTGATGATAGATTAAGACCTATGCAAAAAGTCTTAACACTTTCTTTAAATAATACTGATAAAGCTTATACCTATGATGCTTTAAAAAAGGATATTGTTTATAATGATAAAGAGTTAGACTTAGTATTATTTTATAAAAAAGGAACAAATGCAGCTTTAGATAGAAGTCTAATTAGACATTCAAAAGATGACGGTTCATATACAGTTTATAGCAACTTATTAAATGGTGAAAAATTTAACTTCTTATATAAAGATGGAAAGTTTATTGATAAAAATACAAATTCAATTTGGAATATTTTTGGACAAGCAATTGATGGAGAGTTAAAAGGTAAACAATTAAACCCAATCGTTCATGCAGATCATTTTTGGTTTTCTTGGGCAGTTTTTAAACCAAAGACTTTAATTTATAAATAGGTTACAAAAAAGATTTTGGCATAAAAAAAGGGAAGAAGTAAAACTTCTTCCCTTTTTTATATTAAGTTTTTATTTCTTAATGGTCTTCTTCATACATCATAACAGAACCCGCAATATATACGTATGTTAAGATAGCAAAAATAAACGCTTGTAAAAATCCAAACGCTGTTAATAAGAAGAAACCAGGAAGAGGCAATAACCAAGGTACTAACATTAAAAGTACCATTAGGAACATATCATCTCCTCTAATTGAACCAAAAAGTCTGAATGATAATGAAATAATTCTAGAAATATGAGAAATAATTTCAATAGGGAACATTAATGGTGCAAGTATAGGCATAGGACCCATAAAGTGTTTAAAGTAATTAATAAACCCATTTACTTTAATACCTACATAGTTATAATAAACAAAAACAATAAGTGCTAAACTTAGTGTAAAGTTAATATTACTTGTTGGTGCTTCAAACCCTGGAATAACTCCCATCATGTTAGCTACAAAAATAATAATTGCTAAAGAACCAATTAATGGTAAATATCTTCTAGCATTTGTTTCACCCATTGTATCAGCACCCATTGCTACGATTCCACTAATAAATGCTTCCATAGCATTTTGAGCACCAGTTGGCACTAGTTGCATTTTCTTCGTTGCAGCATTTGCTAATAATAATACAATCCCTATTACTAAAACAAAGTGTGATGTGATAATCCATTCTTGTCCGTGTCCACCGATGGCACCTAAGAATGTAAATAATCTTCCTTCCATTTTCTTCCTTTTATGTTCTTTACTTTTTCTAAAATATACTGACCATTATATGTTTTGTTTACTAAATTTTTAATAAATGTATAAAATGTAATCTAGATTTGTTTAAATCTATAACCATTTTGTTTCAATTTTTCCCTTATTAGTTTTTGATGCTCTTCACCTTTTGTTTCTAAGGCAATAGTAATGTGTGCTTCACCAAATTCTAACTTGATAGAGTTTCTATCATAATCAATTTGTACTATGTTTGCAGAACACTCTTTAAAAATCTCAGTTAAATGAGTAAGAGACCCTGGTTTATCCATCAATGTGATAACAAGATTCATTTTTCTATTTGATTTTACTAAACCTTTTTCAATAATTTGAGAAAGCATAGTTACATCAATATTTCCACCACTAATAACTGCACAAACTTTAGAATCTTCAATTTCAATTTTTTCGTGCATAATTGCTGCAGTTGCAACAGCACCTGCACCTTCTACAACAAGTTTGTGTTTTTCTAATAAAAATAGAATTGCATTTGCAATTTCATTATCGTTTACTTCTACAATATCATCAACATAATCAATTATTATATCTAAAAGCTTTGGTGTTACATCTCTTACTGCAATACCATCTGCAATGGTTCTAACTGCAACAGAATCAATTGGTATTTGCGACCTATATGATTCTTTCATAGCTTTTGCGCCACTTGCAACAACACCAATAATTCTAATATCAGGGTTTATACTTTTTGCTGCAATGGCAATACCTGCAATAAGTCCTCCTCCTCCAATTGGTACGATTAATTGTTTTAAGTCTGGCACTTTCTCAAGTATTTCAATTGCAATTGTTCCTTGCCCTGCAATGACATCATCATCTGCAAAAGGATGAATGAATTCTATGTTTTTCTCTTCAGAGAATTTCATTGCAGCTTCATATGCTTCATCAAAATTTTCACCATGGAGTATTACATTTGCTCCATAAGATTTCACTCCTGAAACCTTAGTTAAAGGAGTCGCTTCTGGCATAAAAATAGTCGCTTCACATTCAAAATATTGTGCTGCATAAGCTAATCCTTGTGCATGATTTCCTGCACTTGCTGCAACCACACCTTTGTCTTTTTTATCTTGAGATAAATTTGCAACTCTATTAAAAGCACCTCTTAATTTAAAACTTCCCGTAAGTTGTAAATTTTCTTTTTTAAAGTATATCTCACTATTGAAAGTTTCACTTAAAATTGGAGCTTTTGAAAAAGGTGTGTTTAATGCCACTCCTTCTATATTTTTTTTTGCTTCTTTTATACTGTTTATAGTTATCATTTCATTTCTTTTCATTTTAATTATCAATAATAGTATCTAAAAAGAGTTTTTATCTCTTTTAATAAAAACTCTTTTTAGATAGAGCCTAGGGCTCTATCTATTTTCCTTTCTTATATAATTTACTGCTTCAACCATATTTTGAAGACTTAATTTTGTTTCTTCCCATTTTCTTGTTTTTAATCCACAATCTGGATTTATCCATAATTGATTTTTAGGAAGTACTTCCAATAGAAGTTTAATTTGATTAACCATCTCTTCTATACTTGGAACTCTAGGACTATGGATATCGTAAATTCCTGGTCCTACTTCTTGTTTATATCCTACTTCTTTAAAGATTTTAAGAAGTTCATTCCCACTTCTTGCGGTTTCTATTGAAATAACATCTGCATCCATATTTTCAATTGTTTTAATAATGTCATTAAATTCACTGTAACACATATGAGTATGAATCTGAGTTTGTTTTTTTGAAGAACTAACTGCAATTTTAAAATCTCTAACAGCCCAGTTTTCATAGTCTTTTATTTTCTCACGTCTCAAAGGATAACCTTCTTTAAATGCAGCTTCATCTACTTGTATGATTTTTATACCTGCATTTTGTAAATCATTAATTTCATCACTTAGTGCAATTGCAATTTGTTTAGAAACTTCATCTCTTGGTTTATCGTCTCTTACAAAAGACCAATTTAAAATAGTAACTGGACCTGTTAGCATTCCTTTCATTATTTTGTCTGTTTTACTTTGAGCATATGTAATCCAGTCAACTGTCATTGCTTTTGGTCTACTTATATCACCATAAATAAATGGAGGTTTTACACATCTGCTTCCATAACTTTGAACCCAACCATTCTTTGAAAAACCATAGCCTTTTAGTTGTTCTCCAAAATATTCAACCATGTCATTTCTTTCAGGTTCTCCATGGACTAAAACTTCAATTCCACACTCTTCTTGAAAAGAGATACAATCATCAATATATCTTTTCATTTGTGTTTCATAATCATTTTTTGAGATTTCATTATTTTTATAATCTTTTCTTGCAATTCTAACTTCTGGCGTTTGAGGAAATGAACCAATTGTAGTAATTGCCAAATCCTTGTACTTTAAAATTTCTTTTTGTAATTTTATTCTATCTTTATACTTCCCCTCTCTTTGAAGTTTAGAAAATTCATGTACTCTATTTTGGACAGTTTCATCATGAATAAGTGCTGATATTTTTCTACTATGATTCGCTTGAATATTTTCTTCGTAGATTTTATTCTCTTTATTATTCAAACTATTTACACCTTCAAAGAAAACTTTTGTAAGAATATTTACTTCATCAAGTTTTTCAACTGCATAACTTAACCATGTTTTGATATTTTCATCCATAGTAACTTCATACTTTAATGTAAATGGGGTATGAAGAAGAGAACAAGATGAAGAGATGATTATATTTTCTTTCTTTATATCTTTTGATATAAGTGCAAGAAGTTCTAAACTATTTTGAATATTATTTTTCCAAATATTTCTGCCATCAACAATTCCTGCAATAAGTTTTTTATCACTTTTTTCAATTAATTCTAAAGATTCTAAATTTTCCTTCCCATATAAAAAATCAAGACCAACTCCCCAAATTGGAGTATGAATTAAAATTTTGGTAGCTTCATTGGAGTGTTCAAAATATGTAGTAACAATAATCTTTAGATTATTGCTGACACTTGATAATCTATCATATGTTGGTTTTATAAGGCTTAGCACTTTTACCTCATTGTCTTTAGCAAAAACAGGTTCATCAATTTGTACTGTAACAACTTCATCAAGCAATGCAATCTCTTTTAGTAATTCTTCATAGATTGGAAGTATTTTATTTAATAAAGCAAAAGTGTCTTTTCTATCAACTCTTTTTGAAAGAGCTAAAAAAGTTAGTGGACCAATTAAATTTATTTTTGTTTTAATTCCTTGTTCTTTTGCTTCTTGATATTCGTTTAGAATCTTTGATGCATTTAATTTATATTCATCTTCTAAACTTAATTCTGGAACAATATAGTGATAGTTTGTATTAAACCACTTTGTCATTTCCATTGCTACACAATCTTTACTTCCTCTAGCCATTGAAAAATAAAGTTCTTCATTTTTTAAGTCTTTGAATCTTTTAGGAATTGCATTTAACATCACTGCTGTATCTAGAACATTATCATAAAAAGAGAAATCATTTGAACTTATATATCCAATTCCTGCTTTTTTTTGATAACTCCAATGACGTTTTTTTAAATCACCTGCAACTTTTTCTACTTCATCAAATGAACAATTATTTGCCCAAAAACTTTCTAACACTTTTTTTAATTCTCTTTGTTCCCCAATTCTTGGAAAACCTACTACATAACTTTTTTTTGACATTACTTTATCCTCTAATATTTTTATTTTGTTTTGAAATTAGTATTAAAGTTTGTAATGGTGGATGTACTCCGGTTCTTCTAAATGCAAAAAATTTACAATAATAAGGGCATCTTGGTATAAATTTAAAAAGTGTTACTGCAAGTTGTGTTTTTCTTTTAAAATAGCAGTCACAGTGACAAGGCTTATTAGATTTATGCTGGAAACATAATATCAGTTCTTCAAGTGGAGGATCATTTTCATCTAAATCTTCACATTCTCTTGAATTGTTATTACTTAAAGTATGTTCAGCCTTTATTATCAGGTTTTGCATTTTACTTTGAACAGTGTGTGCTAGGATACTAGCGAATGTAAAATAGCTTTTTCCAAAACCTTTAGGCGATTTCATTGTTTTCCTTTCATAAAGTATAAGTTGAGTAATTTATCAAAAAAAAGCTTAATAATGTTAAAAGTCTATCTTTTTTAATAAAAATAGGTTAATATTTCAGAAATTAAAATAAGGTCGTATTTGAAATTCACGTTTGTAACACTTTTCCCAAATCTTATTGAACCATATTTCTATGAGTCAATTTTAAAAAGAGCAGTAGATTCAGGATTTATAAGTTATGAGTTTTTTAATCCACGAGATTATACAAAAAATAAACATTTAAAAGTTGATTCTCAAATGGTTGGTGGAGGAGCTGGAATGCTAATGACTTGTCAGCCTCTTTTTGATTGTTTAGATACAATTAAAAAACAGAATGAAGATTCATATATAATATTCCCTTTAGCAGCTGCAAAACCTTTTAAACAAAATGATGCAAAAAGGCTTGCAAAGAAGAAAAATATAGTTTTTGTTAGTGGAAGATATGAAGGAATTGATGAAAGAGTGATCGAAAAGTATGCAAATGAAGTATTTTCAGTTGGAGAATTTATATTAACAGGAGGAGAATTGCCATCTTTAACAATGGCTGATGCAATTTCTAGAAATGTAGAAGGTGTACTTGGAAATGCCGATTCTTTGGTAATGGAAAGCTATGAAAACAATCTTTTAGAAGCTCCATCTTTTACAAAACCTGAAACTTTCCAAAAGTTAAGTGTGGTTAAAGAATTCTTAAAGGGAAATCATAGTAAAATTCTCGACTTAAAATTCCAGATGTCAATTTGTAAAACAAGATATTATAGACCTAATAAGGAAACGAAATGAAAAATAGATATATTGCTAGCTTTGAAGCAGCACAAATAGAGTCAAAAGAGATCCCTCAATTTAGAGCAGGAGATACTGTAAGACTTGGTATTGAAATTAAAGAGGGTGAAAAAAAGAGAGTTCAGTCTTTCGAAGGTATTGTAATCGCTAGACACGGTGAAGGTGTTTCAGCTACGTTTATCGTAAGAAAAATTGGAGCTAACTCTGTTGGTGTAGAAAGAATTTTCCCATTATACTCAGATTCAATTAAATCTTTTGAAGTATTAAGAAGAGGAAAAGTAAGAAGAGCTAAGCTTCATTACCTAAGAGGTTTAACTGGTAAAAAAGCTAGAATTCAAGAGCTTAAAAAGTAATTTAACTAAGGCAAAAGCCTTAGTTTTACTTTATGCTAAAAACTTTAATTCACACTGCCTTACTCTCCGAAGCCAAACCATTAATTAATTTTTTAAAACTAAAACAAGATACTTCTGTTCAAAATTTACCTCAAGGTAATAAATTATATAAAGACGAAAATAATAAATATTTATTAATAGTATCTGGTATTGGTAAAGAAAATTGTCAAAAATCTTTAGAATTTGTTTATAAAAATTTTGAAATAGAAAAAGCAATTAATATTGGCATTGCAAGTTGTTCTGATAGTTCTATAAAAATTGGAACATTTATTTGTACGAATAGATTATTATCTGGTATAAATTTTGCTTCAATCACTACAATAGAACCACCTTTAGAAACTGATGAAAATTTAGAAACGCTCTTAGTTGATATTGAAGCAAAATATTTTGAAGAAATTTCAAAAAAGAATTGTAATAATATTTATATATTTAAAGTTGTATCTGATTATTTAGACATAAAAACTCCAGTAAACTCTTTGATTAGTAATTTAATTGAAAACTCTTTAGACAAATTAAGAAAATACTTATAATTTATAATGATTTTTATTTTTAATTAGTTACAATCCCACAAAGAAAAATTAAGGATTTTTATTAGATGCTTCACGAAATAGTAGATTTTATTGTACAAACAGTTGGTGATTTAGGATATTTTGGTATATTTTTTATGATGTTTTTGGAAAGTACTTTCTTCCCATTCCCTTCTGAAGTTGTAATGATACCTGCTGGATATTTAGTTTACAAAGGTGAAATGAATATGGCAATAGTATTATTTTGTGGTATTTTTGGATCTCTTACAGGAGCACTTTTTAATTATTTCTTAGCTGTTTATGTAGGTCGTAAAATTTTAATTAAATATGGAAGATACTTTTTTATAAAAGAAAAAACAATTGTAAAAGCAGAGAAATTTTTTGCTAAGCATGGACATATCTCAACTTTTTCAGGTCGTTTAATCCCAGCAGTGAGACAACTAATTTCATTTCCTGCAGGACTTGCTCGAATGAATCTTGTAAGCTTTTCAATATATACAACATTGGGTGCAACTATATGGGTAGTGATTTTAGCTCTGCTAGGTTACTATATAGGAGATAATGAGTCTTTAGTAAAAGCATATCTTTCAACAATTATCTATACTTTATTAGTTCTTATTGCACTAGGTGGATTCATCTATTATAAAAGAATTAATAAGGCTTTATAAAATACAACTTTCAGACTATAATAGACTAAATAATAGGTCTATTATATCTTATATAATAAAGTGATGGCAGTGCTAATCCAAATCCAATACCACCTAATATAATAATACTTTTTAAAGAGTTTTCTATAAATATTGAAATTAATTCTGGAGTAACCCCATGGGCATTCATATCAATTAAATTTATCATTGCTGTAAATGCATAAGTTCCTGGAAGTAAAGGGATAATTGAGGCAATGGTATAAACAGGTCTTGGAATAAGATATTTTCTTGACCAGTATAATGCGACTATTCCGATAACTGTTGATGCTATAAATGTTGCAAGTTCTATTGATATATTTAGATCTAATAAAACATATCTTGTTGTGTATGTAATTGCCCCACCAATACCACAATATATTAAAGTGTGTTTAGGAACATTAAAAACCATACCAAATCCAATTGCTGGAATTGCTGCAAAGATGGCATTTATTATATATTGTAAAATTAATTCACTCATTTACCATCCTTTCAAATTTAGTACAGTAAAAGCCAGAATCATACCAATGCTAGTAGCAACGGTTAGCAAAACAGCTTGCATCCAACGACCCCAGCCCATTGCAAGGTATCCTTTTACCGCGTCTAATACAGAATTTACAAATGGAAATCCAGGGGCTAGTAAAATAACACTAGCGGAAAGGGCAATATTTGGTGTTGAACTAAAATGATAAATTTGTGAAAGTCCTGCAATTATAGTGGCAACAAAAGCTGTAATCCCAAAGGTAATAATCATTACAAATTTTCTCTTAGCTAATTCTTGTCTAGTAAACATAGCAACGGAAGAAGCTACAAATGTTGTAAGAAAAGCTTGCCAATCAGCTCCATAAAGATATGCAAAAGATGCACATGATAGTCCTACCATGAATACAACTAACCATCTATTATAATAATCTGGCTGAATTTCTTTCATTGTTTTAAATACAAAATCTACATCGTATTTATATTTCTCAACATCGTAACACATCTTTTGAACATTACATACGATTGACATATTAATAGGTTTATGATGGGCTCGTCTAGTTGTTGTTACTGATTGTGTTTGTTTTTTACTAAGTGTACTTAACACAATAGCTGAAGGAATTAACGAGACTTCTACTGAGTCAATGCCTAGAGCTTTTCCTAATCTTTGTGCCGTTGTCTCTATTAGTGTACTTTCTGCTCCAAATTCTAGCATTAAAACTGCTGCTTTAATTATCGCTCTTGTAATCCTAGTTTGTTCTTCATATGTTAATATAGTTTTAGTTTGTTCGTCCATTTACTCTTCTAAATATTTTTTGATTTTCAATATTTGTCCCTTATCATCTGCAATAAAAAGATTCCCTTTGTTATCAAAAGTGATTCCTTCTTGTGCAAATTTCTTAGGAAGTTTGTCTTTTCTTAGTATTTTTTTCTTATTTGTATCATAGCTAACTATAAAGTTATTATCATCACTAATCATGTATAAAATATCACCAATGAAAGTGAGTCCAGAAATATCTGTAATTCCATGATTTATTATATTTTCTATTTTTTGTTTTTTTTTCTTTAAATTATAATTAACAATTACAATAACAGAAGAATCATCTTTAGGATAGAGTTTATCTGATTGATTAGAAAGAAAGATTTTATTATTGTTTAAAGCAATACCTTCAATACCATCCGAACCTTTCTTTAAAACTTTAATGCCTTTATATGTTCTTTTTATTGATATCTCATTTATTTTTTTAAAGTTATCTTTTGAAAGAATTAATATGTTCTCTTTTCCTTCTATGGCGACTAAAAGAACATTGTTTTTGTCATCTACCACAATTCCTTCAAAATCATATTTCCCAATCTTCTTTTCTCTTAAAATCTTACCTTTTTTAGATAATTCATATATAGAACCTTCATCATTTACTACAAAAAGTGAGTTTGATTTTGTTGAATAATCAATTCCCGAGGCCTCAGGGATTTTTGCTATAATTTTTATTTTTGCAAATAAATTTTGTATTGACATAATAATTACTATCCCTAATAAAATTTTCTTCATGTTAATTCTTTCATTTTTTCGCAATTTTACTAAAATATTCATAACTAATAAATTAATTTCATATATAATACAATGTTTAGATGACAAAAGGATGAAAATATTTGAAAGATTTAACAAAATACTTTTTAGATAAAGATGTATTATTTAAAGATATAAAACAGATAACACCAAAAGAGTTAGGTAGTAGAAAGAAAATAGAAATCTATGTTGCAACTTCCGTAAAAAAAGAATTTTATGCAATATTTATCCTTGATGGGAAGAGTAGATTTATTAGAAAAAATGCAAATGATTTATTAGAACTTTATTCAAAACTAGTAGACTTTCAAGAACATAATTTTAAGAAAAAAGAGCTACTTGTTAGCTCCCCTCTATGTTCAAAAGCAAAGAAGTATTTACAAGAAAACAAATGGAGTGTAAGAACTAATTATTAAAAGTTAACTTTTGATATAATTATTATTATTATAAAAAAGGAATAAAGTGAATTCTATATTTAAAGTAATTCTTCTTATCTTATTATCAATTATTAATTTAGAAGCAGAATCTTCTGTTTGGAAGGTTACAAAAAAGGATGGTAGTTATATTTATGTTGGTGGTACAGTCCACCTCTTAGCTAAAGAAGATTATCCATTAAAAAGTGAATTTGAAGAAGCCTATATTAACTCTGAAGATATAATATTTGAATCAGATATATCAAAAATTCAGAACCCAAAGTTTTTCAAATTTATACAAGAAATAAGTCTATATAAAAATGGAAAAAGTATAAAAGACTTTTTAAGTAATAAGACTTATATGTCTTTAGAAAGATATTTAAAATCTAAAGACCTACCTTCACATTTATTAAAAATGAAACCTGGTTTCCTTGTAAGTATCATATCCATGGCTATTTATGCGGAAGAAGGTATGACTCTTCCTGGAGTTGATAAATACTTTGAAGATAAAGCAAAAAAGCAAAATAAAGAAATTTTTTATTTAGAGGAAATAGAAGAGCAAATAGAATTTATTTCTAATATGGGTATTGGTAATGAAGAAAATTTTATAAAATATAATTTATCAGAGATAAAGAAAGCATCTAAACAAATAGGAATGATTAAAAAATCATGGCTAAATGGGGATATTAAATTAATAGAAAAAGAAATAATGAATGAACTAAAAGCGAAATTCCCAAAAACTTACAACGAACTTTTAGTCAAAAGAAATAAAAAATGGATGCCAAAAATAGAAAAAATGTTTATATCGAAAGATATTGAATATGTACTGGTTGGTTTTTTACATCTAGTAGGAGAAGATAGTATTTTATATAAACTTCAAAAACTGTCTCTTATACACATCTGACGCTGCCGACGAAGAGGATAGTGTAGAT
>CAJXPH010000044.1 GCA_913057765.1 uncultured Campylobacteraceae bacterium | reverse complement strand
ATCTACACTATCCTCTTCGTCGGCAGCGTCAGATGTGTATAAGAGACAGGAAGAAAAAGTTACAGTAAAAGAAGTTGGAAATATTGCAGAAATAGTTATTGAAGAGAGTGAAGATAATATTGCTGAAATTAAGGTTGATGATTTAAATATTATTGATTTAAATCAGACTGAAGAAATACAATCAACAAATGAACAAGTAATAGATATTGAAGAAGAAAATACTGCTGGCCACGGGATTATTGTTGAAGAGTTAGAAGAAAATAAAAAATTACTAGATCAAATAGAAGTAGGAAAAGTAGATAAACCAAAAGATTTTGAATTACCTCCTACAAAATTTTTTCAAGCAACACCAAAAGAAAAAAAATCAAAGATCTCTGAAGCACAAATTGATAAGAAAATTGAAGATTTATTAGAAAAATTATTAATGTTCAAAATTGAGGGAGATGTTGTTAGAACTTATACAGGGCCTGTTGTTACAACTTTTGAATTCAAACCAGCTCCAAATGTGAAAGTATCTAAGATTTTAAATCTTCAAGATGACCTTGCCATGGCTTTAAAAGCTCAAACTATTAGAATTCAAGCGCCCATCCCTGGAAAAGATGTTGTTGGTATTGAAGTTCCTAATGAAGATACTCAGACTATTTATATTAAAGAATTACTTGAAAGTGAAATTTTTCAAAATGCAAAATCTCCTTTAACTATGGTTTTAGGAAAAGATATTGTTGGAAAACCATTTATTACTGACTTAAAAAAACTTCCACATTTACTAATTGCAGGAACTACTGGTTCTGGAAAATCTGTTGGAATTAATGCTATGATTCTTTCACTTTTATATAAGAATTCACCAGATAATTTAAGACTTGTAATGATAGACCCTAAAATGCTTGAATTCTCAATGTATAATGATATTCCACATCTTTTAACTCCTGTTATAACAAAACCAACAGATGCTATTAATGCTTTATCAAATATGGTTGGAGAGATGGAGAGAAGATATACTTTAATGTCTCAAACAAAAACTAAAAATATTGAAAACTATAATGAAAAAGCTGAAAAAGAAGGTTATGAAGAAATCCCTTATATTGTTGTTGTTATTGATGAATTAGCTGATTTAATGATGACTAGTGGTAAAGAAGTTGAACTTTCTATTGCTAGACTTGCTCAAATGGCAAGAGCTTCCGGTATTCACTTGATTGTTGCGACACAGAGACCTTCTGTTGATGTTGTTACTGGACTTATTAAAGCAAATTTACCAAGTAGGCTTTCATATAAAGTTGGGCAAAAGGTAGATTCTAAGATTATCTTAGATTCAATGGGAGCAGAATCACTTCTAGGACGAGGGGATATGTTATTTACCCCTCCTGGTATGTCAGGACTTGTTAGAATTCATGCACCATGGTCAAAAGAAACAGAAATTGAAGATGTTGTTGATTTCTTAAAAGATCAAAGAGATGTTGTTTACGATATGAATTTTGTTAAAGATAGAAATACCTCTTCTTCTGGTGGAAAATCTTCTGATTCAAGTGAAATTGGTGAACTTGATGAACTTTATGAGGATGCTAGAGAAGTTGTTTTAGGTGATAAAAAGACTTCTATATCTTATATTCAAAGAAAACTTAGAATTGGATATAACAGAGCTGCAACTATTGTTGAACAATTAGAAAAAACTGGCGTATTATCTGAACCAAATACAAAAGGTAATAGAGAAATTTTAATTTAATCAATATTGTTACAGAATATTTACTTTGATATATTATAATTACATTTGTAAACAAGGAGTAATTATTGATTAATATTTTGATGATAGAAGATGACTTAGAACTTGCAGAAATCCTAATTGATTATTTAGACCAATATAATATTAAAGTTACAAATTATGATAGTCCTGAATTGGGAATTTCTGGACTAAGACTAAAAAAGTATGATTTAATTATACTTGATTTATCTCTTCCTAATATTGATGGAATTGAAGTATGCAAAATAATAAGAGAACAATATGCTATTCCAATTATAATTTCTAGTGCAAGATCAAATCTTGGAGATAAAATTGCCTGTTTTTCATATGGTGCAGATGATTTTATGCCTAAACCATACGACACTCAAGAATTAATATTTAGAATTAAATCTATTCTTCGTAGATGTAATTTAGAACTTCCTTCAAAAGAAAAACTTCAAAAAGAATCTGTTTTTATACATAAAGAAGAAAAAATGGAAATATTTAAAAAAGATTCTCTACTTGATTTAACAAATGCAGAGTATTATATACTTGCTTATTTAATAAAAAGATCTGGCTTTGTTATTTCAAGAGAGGAAATTCTTACAAATGTAGATTCTATTAAATATGAAAGTAGTTATAAAAGTATAGATGTTTTAATTGGACGAGTAAGAAGTAAAATTGAAGACAACTCAAGAAAACCACGATATATTCATTCTATTAGAGGAGTAGGGTATAAATTGGTTAACGAATAAAAAGAGTTCAATTCTTTTTCAAATCACTGTATTTTTTTCTATTATATTTTTCATTATAAATATAATTATTTCAATACAATTTTTATTTGATAATCACAATTATAAAATCTTAAATATTAAAAGGTATTTTGGTGCAGCAAAGATTGTTATTGATTCAAAATTTGATAAATTAAATGATAAAGAAATAAATAAAAAAATAAAACATCTTTATTTGAAGTTATCTGATATTGACTTTCATTTTTTAAAACAGTTAAAAAATGAAAATGAAAAATTTGAACCAATTGAAATCTTCGAATATAAAAATAAAAAATATGTACATCCACGACCTCCAAAATTTAGACCTAAAATAAGAGAAAAAATGGATTTTCTTGATAGAAAGAGACCTCCTCCTATAGTATTCATTGATTTATTAGATGAAAATAAGATTAGGTACTTTTGGCTACTTATTCTTCTAAGTATTGATATTTTACTTGGATGGTTTTACTATTTTTTGTACAAAAAATTAAAACCACTTGTTAAATTAAAAAATGAGATTACAAAATTCTCACAGGGAAATTTAGATATTAATACTCAAGCTATAGGAAATGATGAGATATCTCAAGTTTCTAATGAATTTAATAATGCTATATTAAAAATACGAGAATTGAATGATTCTAGAAAACTTTTTTTACGTAATATTTTACATGAATTAAAAACTCCAATTACAAAAGGCAAACTTATTTCAGATACTTTAGAAGAAAGTAGAAGAAAAGAGATTTTACAAAAAGCTTTTTTTAGATTAGAGTATCTTTTAGGTGAATTTGTAAAACTTGAAGAATTTACTTCTGGAAAAATGAATCTAGTTAAGAAAGAATATAGAGTTATTGATTTACTAGATCAAGCAATTGATATTTTATTAATAGATAGAGATAAATTAGAAATTTTTGGAAATATAACAAAAGTAAGTGTAGACTTTGAAATATTTTCTATTGCATTAAAGAATTTGATTGATAATGCCTTAAGATATAATACAAATGATAAAGTTGAGATATTTGTAAAAGAAGACTCTTTATTGATAAAAAATAAAGGTAAAGCACTTAAAAAAGAGTTTGATCACTATTTAACACCCTTTAGCAGAGAATATGAATCTATTGATAAAGGATTAGGACTTGGTTTATATATAACTAATAATATAATACAAAGTCATGGATATAAACTTTATTATTCTTATAGTGGTGATTACCATTTATTTAAAATCCAATTTATAATAAATGATAATTAATATTCTAGTTACTTTATATAATTCTTAATTTACTTTTATTACTAAACTCTTACCAACTGTTTTTTTTACCCTGATAAAGTTATAAAAACTTTTGAAGGAGCCTCCCATGTCTACTCTTAGTGATATTTCGACAACAAGCAGTACTGATGCTTATGGAAATTCTTATACAACAGCAGTAAGTGGTAATGATAACTTAGAAAACAATGATTTTATTACATTGATGTTAACTGAACTATCAATGCAAGACCCAACAGAACCAGTTGATTCAAGTTCTATGCTTGATGATCAACTACAAATGCAAACATTAGAAACTAATATATCTTTAACCGAATCCATGAATTCACTAGCAACATCTTTTGAGCAATCTAACCTTTCAAATTCTGCTTCATTAATAGGAAATGTAGTTGAAAATGGGGACCTTAATGACTCTGGAGATAGCAAACAATATAAGGTATCTTCTGTTGAAGGCCAAGATGGAACTATTTATTTAACAGCTTATGAAATTACTGATTATTATGATGTATATTCTTTTGATGAAACTAGTAGTTCTTCTAATACTATTGATTCAAGTGGTGAAGATGATATGTTGACAGTTACGGATAGTGACGATAACAGTTATGAAATTAGTACATATGGTAAAACTTATGAAGAAGTTGCGGATGAACTTAATTCAATTGATGGAATAACAGCTTCTATGGTAGAAAATTCAACTGGAAACTATCAGCTAGTTGCCTCTGTTAGTGGTGGAAGCTCAAGCCTCTCTCAAAGTGGAGTGAATATGACATATTCAAAAGATAATGCAACAGCGTATAACAGTGAAGCAGAAATAATTGAATATACAAATGTTACTAAGATTTACTAATGTTACTAAAACTTTTAACTGTATCTTTTTGTTTAGTTAACATTTTTAAAAGTTTATAATCGAATACCATAAGTTTACTCTAAACCTTTATGATTTCTATACGTGATTTATATCACAGAAGTAATCATAAAGGATT
Source organism: uncultured Campylobacteraceae bacterium (assembly GCA_913057765.1). Lineage (GTDB taxonomy): Bacteria > Campylobacterota > Campylobacteria > Campylobacterales > Arcobacteraceae > Halarcobacter. The sequence continues at coordinate 10,169 of CAJXPH010000044.1, read as the reverse complement.
TAAAATGATTGGTGCATTATGGACAGGAATTTCAGGTTTAGCGTCACAACAAGTTGCATTAGATAACGAATCAAATAATATTGCAAATGTAAATACTGTAGGTTATAAAGCCTCTAGAGTATCATTTGCTGACTTGATGTATCAAGATAGTATTGGTAAGGGTTCTACAGTTACTAGTGCAGAAAAACAATATACTCAAGGAAGTCTAAATTTAACAGGGTCATCATATGATATGGCTTTAAATGGAGATGGTTTTTTTGTAGTTTCAGATGCAAGTGCTACGGGAACATCTGAACTTTATTATACAAGAGCTGGAAATTTTAGAATGGGCGATAACGGAACACTCCAAGATGCTTCGGGGAATGATGTTCAAGGTTGGGCTTTAAGTTCCTTAGATACAGATAATGATGTAACCTCAACAAATTCTAATTGGACATCTTTTACAAGTGATTTTACAAAAATTGCAGGAAATCAAATAATACAATTTTCAAATAAAATAGAAACTTATTCTGCAAAGATGACTGATTATACTGATACAGCACAAAGTGATTCTTCTGAACTAACTGGTTCAGGAATTAAAACACAATCAACAAAAATATCAGATATTGAATCGTTGATTTCGAATTATACTAGTGCCTTGGATGATTATGCAATTGATCCAAACGCAACCTCAACACCTTCACTTTCACAAATAAGTACAATTGATTTCCCCGATGGTACAGATACTCTTTTAGATAATGATGGAGATCAAATATATGTATATATTAATGGAAATAAATATACACAAGACTATGTAAGTATAACTACTACTGAAGATGTGGATGGTAGTGGAACTGTTGATAGTGATGATAATATTGCCGCAAGTAGAATCGCAACTTATAAAGCTTTAGCTGATGAAATATCAAATATAACTGGATTAAAGGCATATACAGTTGATGGTTCAGATAATGCAAGCACATCTAATTCTGATGTACTTAATGGAATTATTAAAATTGAATCTATATTACCTGGAAAATCTTTTACAATTGGAGATATTTATGAAGTCTCAGGTTCTATAGAAACAGCTGGAAGTGAAAATACAATTACAAATGCAGTAATGGGTACAGGAGAAGGTGCCGTTGAATCTGCAATGCAAGCTTTAAAAGATGCAGTTGCAGGTGAACAACAAGATGTTTATCAAGAAGATGACATTTTTAGTGATGATGATGGATTAGGTATTACTTTTGATACTGCAGATGCCGTGTCATTTACTCTATCCGGAATTACAGTTACTTCAACATATTCAGCAGGAAGTGTAGATGATTTTGAATCAATGATTGATGATTTAGTTACTCAAATTAACAGTGATCCCGACTTACAACTAAAAGTAGAAGCAAAAAATATTAATGGAAATTTAGTTGTTCAATCAAAAGAAACTGGTGAAGAATTTTCAGGAATTATCGAGTTTACTGATTCTTCAGCTTCTGAAACTTTTACAAAAGAGATGAATCTAGATTTAAGTGGTAATACTGGTGCTGATGCAGAATTTATGCAAATTTTATCTACTGTCGATCAAACAACTTCTCAATCTTCTCTTCAATTAAAGCTTGACACTTTAGGATTAACTGATTCTTCATTTGGTGAATTTAATGTTGATGATAATGGTGTGATAACTATGACTCAAGATGGAGTAGATTATGCAATCGGTCAAGTTGCTATTGCCCAATTTAACAATAACATTGGTTTAGAAGCTGTTGGAGATAATTTATTATCAAAAACAAATACAAGTGGTGATCCCATTTTTATGATTAACAATGATAACTCAACTAGTATAGAAAGTGAAACTTTAGAGCTTAGTACTGCAGACTTGAGTGAAAGTTTAGTAAATCTTATGGTTTTCCAAAGAGCTTTTGAAGCAAATTCAAAATCTATTACTACTGCTAATGAAATATTAACAACATTAATTCAATTAAAACGATAATAAGGAATTCTTATGGTTAGTTCAATTAATACAATAATGTATAACTTAGATATTTTAAATGATAGAAATAATAAGGTTAATCATGGTTTAAGTACAAATGAAGCATTAGAATATGGTAGTGATGATTCTGTTAGATATGATTATATATTAGGAGTTAAGAATGATATTAATACTTACACTTCTATAAATGAGAGTATAAACTATAATAGTGCTTTTAATACTTCTAGTGATACTGCTTTATCAGAAATAAAAACTGTCACAGAATCAATACTTTCAGAATTAATTAAAGCAAATACAGATACCACGAGTGACGAGGGTAGGGTAGTTATCTCTGGACAAATTGAAGACTATAAACAATCACTTCTATCTTTATCCAATACTAATGTAGACAATCAATATCTTTTTTCTGGTGTAAACACTAATGTTAGTCCTTTTTTAGAAGATGAAATCACAGGGGTAATTTCATATCAAAGTGATAACTCTTCTAAAATGATTAATGTTGAAGAAAATCGTTATGTATCCCAAGGTGTTAATGGGATAGATGTTTTTTATTATACAAACAACAATGTTGAAGATACTAATAATTTTACTTTTTCGTCAAATGAAATAATCTTAGATGAAGATGGTAATGAGTGGAGTCTAATAGATTCAGATAACGATGGTATTAATGATGGAGTTTTTTTAAAGGGTGATATTACTTCAACATCTATGTCTATTACAGATAATGGTGATGGAACTTTTAATGCAGTAAATACATCGGGAACTAGTTTAGTAGTTAAACATTCTATTTTTGATGATTTAAATAAAGTTATTAGTGCTTTAAAACTAGAAGATGAAGATGGAAATTCTATTAGTGCAGATGACTCGAGTCTTATTCTTTCATCTATTTTAGAAAATATTGATATAGCATATGATTCTCAAAATATATCACATTCAATTGTTGGAACAAAAACAAATACCATTGATACTTATCAAAATATTGTTCAAACAAAATTAACAAACTTAACAATTTTAGAAAACGAATATGCAAGCGCAGATTTAACTGCCCTTGCTGTAGAAGCACAAGCCCTAGAAAATACTTACACGGCACTCTATTCAACAATAAATAGAGTTAACTCACTTTCTCTAATTAATTATTTAAAATAAAGGATATTTTATGAAGAATCAAGTTGATTTAATAGATTTACAATCCCAAGTACAAGATTGTTATAGTTTTTTTGTACAAAATCACCAAACATCAAATTTTAATCATTTAGAAGAGATGTTAATAAAACTACAAGAAACAATGATTCAATTGACAGTAACAAATTTAGTAAATGTTATAGATAGAGTTGTAGAAGATGGAAGAATAAATAATAGTGGTAAAAATAAGCAGTATAATATTTCATCTTTACAAATATCTGGAAATAGTAATGTTAATTTAATATGTCATGAAGTAGTAGGCTTTGATAATATTGATAAGAAATATGTATTAGATAGTGATATCTCATATATAAATTTTACAGATGTTATAAAAATATATTAAAGGATTCATTATGATGGATTCTTTATATACTGCACAATCTGGACTTTTTACTTCAAGGTATGCAATAGATGCAACTTCAAATAATATAGCTAATGAAAATACAGAAGGTTATAAAAAAAGAGTTGTAAATACAAGTGAACTTAGCTCTTTAGAAAGTAATATAGGCAACGGAGTATCTTTTGATGGTATTACAAGAACAACAAACCAGTTCTTATATGATCAATTAATAAAACAAACTAGTGAACAATCTTTTTATGAGCAAGAAGACGAGATTCTGTCACAAATAGAAATTATGTTTCAAGAAACTGAAAGTAGTGGATTATCTGTGTCTTTGAATGATTACTTTCAATCAATTGAAAACCTACGTTCTAATCCTAGTAGTAATATATATAAGTCAGACCTTGAAAATCAATCTGAAATACTAGTATCAAGTTTAAAAGATTTATATAGTGATTTAGAGACTATTGAAAAAAATACACTCTCTCAATTAGAGAATGAAGTATATCAAGTAAATGAAATTCTATCTCAAATTGTATATTTAAATGAACAAATAGAACAAAGTAGTGGACAAAGAGATGATTTACTTGATAAGAGAGATCAATTAGAAAAGGACTTGAGTAATTATTCAAATATTGAGGTTGATACGAGTAATGATAACTATACATTAAAAATAGGTGGTGTAACAACTATTTTTAATGGTACAAACTTACATGAAATTAGTGTTACTGAAGAAGAAGGAAATATTTATTTAACTGTATATAACAATGAACTTAACCTTTCTAGTGGCTCTATGAAATCTTTAAGTGATAATTTAAGTGAAGATAGTTCATCTATCTATTCTACTATGCAATCATTAGATGATTTTACTAAAGCTTTAATTGATGAAGTTAATGCAAATAGTACAACACCTATTTACAGTGGAGATACTGTGTCTTCTATGATTTTTGATTCATCTGCAATAAGTGATTTAACAAATAATGACTTAGAAAATTTAGCTCAAATCCAATGGGGTGAATATAGCATAGACTCAACAAGTACTGATATGACATCGTTTAGTGAATTTTATCAATCTTTACGTGTTGAAATATCTTCTAGAGTAGAAACTAACAATTTCAAACTTGAAGCACAAGATGTTGTTGTTCAGTCATTACAAAGTAACTTTGATAATTTTACAAAAGTAGATAGTGATGAAGAGATGATAAATCTATTGCAATATCAAGCTGCATATGAAGCTAATGCAAAAGTGATAACTGTAGTAGATGAAATGTTACAAACACTTTTAAATATGTAATAAGGAGTATGAATGGCTGATGGAATTTTAGGATTAGGTAGTTCGAGTAGTGGTGTTACTTTAGACCAAACACTAATTGATAAATTAAAAGCAGCAGATAGTACATCCCAGCTCGATCCAATAACAGCTGAGATAGAAGACACTGAAGCTGAAATTGAAGCAATTGAGGCAGTTGATAGTAAAATATTAGAATTACTTACTGTAATGGAGAGTTTTGATTTATATACAAGTGATACAAATGTATTTGATGAAGTAAGTGCAAATACTACTGGTGATTCAGTTGTTTTTGATGCTGCGGATACAAGTTCTTTAAATGCTGGAACTATAAATATATCTATTTCACAACTTGCTACAAAAGATGTTTATCAATCTGATATAATTAACGATAATGAAGCTACTATGGATGATGGAACTTTAAGTATTACAATTGGCGATGAAACTTATGATTTTGTAACAACGGGACAGACTTATGAAGAATTATTAACTGAAATGAGTTATAACACTTCTTTAGACGTTGCTTTAGAACAAGTTAGTGATGAATCTTATCGGTTTGTTATAAAAAGTGCCGAAAGTGGCTTAACTAATGCAATAACAATTGCTCAGACAGGAGCTCTAGATTTAGGTTTTGATAATATAGATAATCATGTATTAACTGCACAAAACCTTAAAGCTACAGTAGATGGTATCGATTATAACTTGTCTTCAAATAAATTTTCAATGGATAATGGTTTAATTATATCTGCTGTTGAAACGGGAGATTCCTCTATTAGTATAGAATTAGATGAATCATATGTAGTAAATGCAATGGAATCTATGGCAACTATATATAATGAATTAGTAGATTTAGTAAATTCTTATATTCTTGGAGATGAAGATGATACTATTATCATATCTGATAGTAGTACATTAAGAACAATAATGAGTGATATTAAAAATTTCTTTTATGTTTCCTATGGTTTAGATGATGAAGAAAATGCATTTATTTATGGAATATCTTTTGATAGTAATGGCTATATGGAAATTGATAGTACGGTATTAACTGAATCCTTGACGAATAATTTTGATGATGTTAAAGAACTGTTTGTTGGATATGCAGAAAAAGAAGGGATTGGAACTGGTTTAAAAACTTATTTAGATGCATTAGATGATAGTACTGGTGGCTTATTAACTTCATATGAAGAGAGATTAGATGAATATTTAGAAACATTAAATGATGATTATGAAAGTGCTTCTGAAGCTTTAGATGAAAAATATGAAACTATGTCTACTCAATTTGCAGCATATACTGTAATAATAAATCAAATGGAAAATGATTTTGCATCACTACAGGCAATTATTGATGGCGATGACTAAATTGTTACTTAGTGTTTACTTTAAAATAGTATTATTAAAAAATAAGATTAAATAAGGAGTATCTATGAACTCTATAGAAATGAGCTCAATGGCAAGTTTAGTTATGCCAACAAACGGTAATATAGCAACTCATATGATTTCTAAAAAAGATACGGATTCAGATTCTTCACTTAGTATTGAAGAAATGGGTGTTAGTTCAGAAAACTTTTCTTCATATGATTTAGATTCAGATGGCTTAGTTTCTCAATCTGAACTAACATCTACGATTGATTCAAAAATGTCCGAGTTTGATGGAGAAATGCCTTCCAAAGAAGAATTTCAATCTATGCTTTCATCTCTTGGTTTTGAAAGAACGTCTGGTAATAGAGGTATCTCTTCTTCTCAAGAAGAAACTATATCTTCTGTTTTAGCAAATTACGATGCTGATAATTTGAGTGAAAGTGATGCTCAAAGTATTGTTGCAGCTTTCAAAGAAGCAGGTATTCAACCATCAGCAGAATTAGCAAGTGCCATGGAAGAATCAGGTTTTGATGCACAAGAAGTTGGAACACTTGCGGGAGTTGGAGCTGCTCAAGGAGGAACACCTCCTCCCCCACCTTCCGGAGGAGGGGGCGGTTCATCTTCTGCAGAGGAAGTATTTGACATACTTGATACAAATGAAGATGGAGTGGTATCTTTAGCTGAATTAGAAGAAGCTTACGGTACAAGTGAAAGTGATACTTCTGATTTATCTTCAAATCAACAAAATGCACTTGATAATCTAGGTGTACTAATGGATATGCTTAAATCAAATAATGAAGATGATGATTTGTCTATTGACTCAAAAAATTTTGATGGTTTATTAAAAGCTATTAATAATCAAAATAACAATGGTGAAATAAATTCTTATTTAGAAAACTCAAATACAAGCTCACTTTTTAGCTACGCGTAACAAGCGTAGCTAATCTTTAAATTATTTTTACAATATTAACCTGCATAAATCCTTCTTTTATATTACTTATGTTAAAATCTCTTTATTATTAAAGGAGTATGTTATGAATACAAGTATTGTAGGAAGACACATAGAATTAACTGAGCCAATTAAAGATTATGTTAATAGTTCAGTAGAAATTTTTAAAAAATATAATTTAGATATTATATCGGTAAACTCTATTATTTCTCAAGAAGAGAAAAATGGAAGAAAAGCATTTACATTTGAATTTACTTTAAATATTGCTCATTTAGATACGGTTGTTGTAAAACAAAAAGATAAAGATTTATATTCTGCAATTGATATTGCTGTTGATAGAGTTTCAAAAGTACTTAGAAGACACCATGATAAAATCACTGGACATAGAGCTACTAAACTTACTGAAGTTGCATCTGCAGAAATTGAAGATGAAATTGCTAATGAATTAGATAAGTTAGATAATGAAGTTTATCCTGTTAGATTAAATTCTTATAAACCAATGGATATGGAAGAAGCATTAACTGAATTAAAAGGTTCTGACGCTGCATTTAAAGTCTTCTATGATAAAGATGATAATATGAGAGTATTATATAAATCAAGTGACGAAGGAAAATTTGGATTATACTAAAAAGTATATTCTAAGTTTTGTAAAGGTATTAGCTTTTATAGCTAATGCCTTTTTTAATTTAAAAGGGACAAAAAACTTAAATGGATAACACACTAAAAAAGATTGCACTTATAGGACAACCAAATGTTGGGAAATCCTCTTTATTTAATAGAATTGCAAAAAAAAGAATCGCTATTGTTTCTGATATAGCTGGAACTACAAGAGATATTAGAAGACATGAAATCGAAATTTTAGATAGAGATGCTTTAATGTTAGATACTGGTGGTATTGACGAAACTAATGATGCAATATTTTCAAATGTAAAAAGAAAAGCAGTTGAGTGTGCAAAAGAGGCTGATATAATACTTTTTATGGTGGATGGGAAAAGACTACCAGATGAAAAAGATAAAGAACTATTTTATGAGCTTCAAGCTTTAGGCAAAAAACTTGCTCTAGTAGTAAATAAAATCGACAACGATAAAGAAAAAGAACAACTTTGGGAATTTTATGAATTTGGAATTTCTGAAGATGATATGTTTGGTATCTCTGTATCTCATAATAGAGGTACAAAAACTCTATTTGAATGGATTTATGCCGAATTACCTCCTAGAGATGTTGTTGAAGAAGTTATAATTGAACAAGATGACGATTTTCTTGAAGACATTTTAGATCCGATTGAAGATATCAATGAGTCGGTAGTTGAAGATGATGGAAAAATAAAAGTAGCTATTATAGGTCGTGTTAATGTTGGTAAATCTTCTATATTAAATGCATTAGTAGGAGAAGAACGTTCGGTTGTATCTCCTATTGCAGGAACAACAATTGACCCTGTAGATGAAACTTTTGAATATAAAGACAAAAGTATTACTTTTGTTGACACTGCTGGTTTAAGAAGACGTGGTAGTATTGAAGGAATTGAGAAATTTGCTTTAATGAGAACAAAAGAGATGTTAGAAAAAGCTAATCTTGCACTTTTAGTTCTTGATGCATCTGAGGATTTAGTTGATTTAGATGAAAAGATTGCTGGACTTGTTGATGAATATGGTTTAGGAACAATTGTAGTTCTTAATAAATGGGATGAAAATAGAGATGACTTTAAAGTTGTTGAAGAAAAAGTAAGAAGTAAATTTAAATTTCTTTATTATGCCCCTATTATTGCTGTTTCTGCTAAAACTGGAAGAAGTATTGATAGATTAAAAGATAAACTTGTTGAGATATATGAAAACTATGCTCAAAGAATTCCTACATCTGTTTTAAATAAAGCAATTGAAACTGCGACAATCAGACATTCACTTCCTAGTCCAAATGGTACATTTTTAAGAATCTATTATTCGACACAATTTGAAACAAAACCTCCAAGAATTGCATTAGTTATGAATAAACCTAATCTTTTACACTTTTCTTACAAGAGATATTTGATAAACTTCTTAAGAAATAACATAAATTTTGAAGGTACACCTATTCACCTTGTTACAAGGGCTAAAGGTCAAAGAGAATTAGATGAGGAACACGAAGAAGATATTTAGACAATAAAAGGGGAGAGTTGTTTGATTAATGCTAATAGTATAAAAAATGATATATTTGGTGGTGTAACAGCCGCTGTAGTAGCTCTCCCTTTAGCATTAGCTTTTGGTGTTGCAAGTGGAGCCGGTGCAACTGCTGGCCTATACGGTGCAATTATCCTTGGCTTTTTCGCCTCTCTTTTTGGTGGAACTCCAACTCAAATTTCTGGTCCAACTGGACCTATGACAGTAATCACTGCTACTGCAATTATATCTTTTCAAGATGATTTTGAATCTGTTATCATGGTAATATTTCTCGCTGGTCTTATACAAGTTTCTTTAGGACTTATTAAAATTGGTAAATGGGTTAAATATATTCCTTATCCCGTTATTTCAGGGTTTATGAGTGGTATTGGTGTAATAATTATTATTTTACAGATCAATCCTTTTGTTGGGGTTGAAGCATATGGTTCTGTTATTCATACATTAATAGAACTTCCGGCTACTTTTCATTTAGCAAATGATGAATCTATGATTATTGCATATATTACGTTAGGTATAATGTTTATGACACCTCAAATTGTCTCAAAATATATTCCTCCTGCACTTATTGCTTTAGTTTTTGTAACATACTATACAATGTATATGGGATATGAAATTCCTACTATTGGTGAAATACCAATGGGTTTACCTGAATTTACAATTCCTACAAAATTTGATATTTTAAAACTTGATACAATTATAACTTTATCAATTACACTTGCACTTTTAGGAGCAATTGATACTCTTTTAACTTCTTTAGTTGCTGATTCTATGACTAAAACTAAACATAAACCAAATCAAGAACTTATTGCACAAGGTATTGGTAATTCTCTTTGTTCTTTAGTCGGTGCAATACCTGGCGCGGGTGCTACAATGAGAACAGTAATAAATCTGTCTCTTATACACATCTCCGAGCCCACGAGACCAGAGAGGATCTCGT
>CAJXPH010000043.1 GCA_913057765.1 uncultured Campylobacteraceae bacterium | reverse complement strand
ATCCTCTCTGGTCTCGTGGGCTCGGAGATGTGTATAAGAGACAGAATTTAAACTAATTAATTTTCTTAAGTTTATAACTTTTAAAAAGCTAATATATAACTATATTTATGTATAATCCCAAAAATATTATTTCAGGGAATATTGTGACAGCAAAATATGCAAATTATGAGGATATAGATAAAAATCAACTTCAAATTGATATTGAGAAAATCAAAGAATCAATTGGTGTTGTAACAGAAGAAGATTTTCAGCATTTATTAAAGCTAGAAAGATGGGGTAGATTCTCGACTTTTAGTGGATATTTAATTATATTTATAATAAGTTTATTAGAAATAACTTCTTATACTTTAGGAAGTTTCAGTTTTTGGATTTGGGCACTTTTTGCTGCTACACTTTTAGGTGTAGGAAATGTTTCACGTTGGGCAAATGTTGCACATCCAATACTTCATGGAGCTTATGATAATGTACCTAATGTACCTAAGAAATATACAAAAGCTGGTTTTGCAAAAAAGAAAAGAAGATATTTAGATTGGATAGATTGGATTAAACCAGAAGCTTGGGTTTATGAACATAATATAATGCATCATTATCATTTAGGAGAAGATGAAGATCCTGATAATGTAGAAAATAACTTACAATGGCTTATACGTTCAAAAGCACCTATGTGGGCTAGATATTTATTTGTATATGCTTTTGCTGGGACTTGGAAGTTTACTTATTACGCACCAAATACTCTTAAAATTTTAGAAAACAAAAAACGTCGTAAATTAAAAATGGAACAAGTTACAAGTTATGAGGTAAGTCCTTTTAAAAGAAATGGCGCTATTTTATGGAAAGAATATATTCTTCCATATTTTTCAATTAGATTTGTTCTTATCCCTTTTCTTTTTATTCCTTTAGGATTAGAGGCTGTTTTTAACGCTTTTATTGTTACAGTAATAGCTGAGTATATAGCAAACTTACACTCTTTTTTAGTAATTGTTCCTAATCATTCAGCTGGAGATATTTATAGATTTGATACTCCGCATAAATCTCAAGGTGAATTTTACTTACGGCAGATTATGGGAAGTGTAAATTATAGTACGGGTACAAACTTAGTTGACTTTTCACATGGTTGGTTAAATTATCAAATTGAACATCATCTTTTCCCAAATTTACCATTGAGTCAATATCAAAAACTTCAGCCTCTAATTAAAGAATTATGTGCTAAACATGGTTTAGAATATAGACAAGAAAATGTTTTTAAAAGAATGAAAATGACTGTAGAATTAATGGTAGGGAAAACAAAACTTTTAAAAGTAACAAGTATTTAATATACTATGCATAAAAAGTTAGAAAAATATATAGAATCATATGATGTAATACAGGATTGTGAAACATACGAATTAATACCAAATGGTGGTATGACTGTTTTAAGTAACCAAGGAACTAACTGCGAAATATTTATAGAAGATAAATCGTATTTTATTGAAAGCTTTCAAACCATACTCATTAATGCCTACACAAAGTCTGTATACATTAAATCAAATGAAAAAGTAAACGTACTGGCAATAAGATTTAAAGGAGCAGGAGCTTCTTTCTTTTACGAAGAATATATGGATGAACTCATGCACAATCCAATGAAACCTATTTTTATAGAAAAGAATATTAAAGAACTTGAATTAGATATCTATTTTCAAAATCGCTTTAAACCAAGTAAATTACCTTTTAATATTATGAAAATAATTGATTTATTAGAGATACAAGGCAGTGATTATAATATAGATGAGATTTTAGCAATTGCAAATGTACCAAGAAAGATTTTAGACAAGATGTTTAGACTCAGAGCTGGTTTGACATTCAAAGCCTATGCAACTTTAAAAGAACTCGATAATTAATCTTCCAATTCTTCAAAATCATCTTTAGCAGACCCACAATCAGGACATTCCCAATCTTCAGGAATCTCTTCAAATGAAGTTCCTGGCTTAATCCCTGAATCAGGATCACCGAGTTTTGGTTCATATATATAACCACGTACTGTACAGACATAATCCTTCATGGCAATTCCTTATATTTTATTAATTATATCCCTTTTTATAAAGTTACCAGTCTATACTTTTAATTAATATTTCATTTTTATGTGTAATAAATCTAATTTTTGAGTTCTTAATATCAATATGCCATTTATCAGTTTTATTAAACATATGTACTTGCTTTAAATTTTCACCTGTCTTAGAAGCAAACCACATTGTTAATTTATCATTTTTTTCTTCACTTGTTATTATGAGTAATTTATTTTTTAACTCTCTAATTAAATCAACACTATTCATAACATTATAACCGCCAGCGTAAAAATTAATCTTTTTCCCTTCATCTTTATAGCTTTCAAAAGTAAAGTGCCTAATATTCCATATTGTATTTGGTTTAAAAAGATACCATTGTTTTTCTGTTTTTGGGTCAAAAATTAAAATATTTTTTACTCTTGTATTTGATTCACTTGAAAATAAACCACCTGATTCTGGTTTATGTTTTACAGAATAATAAAATAAAGATGTTTCGGAATCATATCCTTGCTCTTTTATATTATAATATCCACCTGCGTTCAAATTTACAGCAATAAAAAATAATATTAGCGTCATTAGTTTTTTCATATATACTCCATATGTTTAATTTAAGAATAATACCTAATTAAATTATAAAAAGAATTAAAAATATTTGTACTAAGTGAGGTATAGATTTTTAAAATATAGTGTATTACAATTTTTTATCTTTACACTTTATTTCATATTTTAAGAGTATCTCCACTAATTTTAAAGTTTTTAAGTAGCATTTTTTCTTCTTCCAATGAAAGATAACGATACTTACCACTTTCAATGTCAAGTTTTAAACTACCAATGCTGATTCTACTTAAGCTTACAACTTTTAAAGGCGTCCCAAATTTTGGGTCTTTCATGGCTCCAAAAAGACGGCGGATATGTCTATTCTTTCCTTCATCAATTTGCACTCTAAGTTTTGTTTTAGCACCACCCATTCCTATTTTTTCTACGACAAGAGCTTTTAATAAACCATACTTACTCTCCACACCTTTTAAAGCTTGCTCAATATGTTCCTCTGTCACATGGCCTCTAACCCATATTTCATATATCTTAATGCAACTCCCAGGTTTAGTCAATACGTTACTAATTTGACCATCTCTTGTAAATAATAGAAGCCCCTTGGATTCTAAATCAAGGCGTCCAATAGGCATCCATTGGTCATCAAAAACCCAATCAGGCAAAAGGTCATAAACTGTTTTTCGTCCAAGATCATCAGATCGTGTAACCAAATATCCCTTAGGCTTATTCAGTGCTAACAGTTTTTTTGACTCATGTGTTGTACTATTCATTAGGTATATTCCTTGTAATTCTAGAACAGTATACTAGATTATAAGCCAAAGGGTCATTTTGAATTTTGAAATTAATCTTAAATATAAATATTTACTCTATTTATTTAAGTTTTTTTTAAATATACTCTAGATGTTAGATAAACTTACATAAAAGGACACAACAATGAGTGCCGAAAAAAAAGCAAGTAACGCTCTAGCAAGAGCACATGCAGCAAATGATAATATCGCAGTAATTATGGATTTCTTAAAAGATTTACCAATGACCTTAACACTAGATCATAATCAAGCTATAGCTTATAAAAAAGCTTTTGCTGCTCTACAAGAAAAACAAGTAAAAACTGATTAGTCATTCTTTTTTCTATTTAAAAGAAAAGAGTTAACTTCATAAATAGCTATCAATATTTAAAAAATTTTGATGGCTTTTTTTAATTCTTTCCTATAACTTTCATAACTTGACAATTAATTTTTAATCAAAATATCAATTAAGTCTATATCTACTATATAAGGTTAAGAAGATATAATTTTACGATAAATAAATAAGTGGTCTTAAAATAGACCTAGTAAAAATGGATAAAATGATGAAATTAAAAAAATGGATATTTATAGCAATATTATTAGCGATATTTTATTACGCATTTATTGTTAATTTTTTTGTAACACTTTCAATTATTGCTTCTTTATTTGTAGCATTTAGACTATATAAATTCTACGCAAGAAGGAAACTAAATAAGTTATCAGGTTCGAAAGAGCTGTTTAAGCAAAGTGAGTTAGGACTTTTTGTTGGACTTGTAGCTAAAGTTGCTAAGGCAGATGGAAGAGTACAAGAATTAGAAGCTCAACTTATTGGTATTATGTTCGATGATATTTCTAAACTTTTTGACGAAAAAGAAAAAGTAAGAGCCTTCATGAAAGAAATTTTCAATGAAGAAAAAGAAAGAGATGACGATACAAAAGAGATAGCACAATCATTAAATAAACTACTTGGTCGAGGTATGCACAAACGTAAACAGTTTGTAGGTTTTTTAATTCAACTAGCCTTCGTAGATAATGGAATAAGCACTGAAGAAGAAAAAGTTTTACGGGATATTGTGCAAGAGCTAAATATCTCACCTGATGAATATGATGCTATTGTAAATAAGTTTGAAAATATGATGAAAAATAAACAGCAAACTATGAGTCCCAAAGAAGCTTATGAGATTTTAGGAGTAAAAGAAACTGATGATATGAATACTATTAAAAAGGCATATAGAAAACTTGTCAGAGAATACCATCCAGATATCATCAGCTCACAAGATAAAGATGAAACTTATATAGAAGAAGCAACTGCTAAAACACAGGAAATAAATCAAGCTTATCAAGTTATTAAAGATCAGAAAAAATAAACCTTAGATAGTCTTAGTTAAGACTATCTATAAATTTTCTTGTTTCTGCATTTTTAATTTTTTTTATATTCGTATCAGAAAAGATACTTTTTAATTCTACAAGTGTAAATATATTTTTTAATATATTAGAAGGCACATCTTTTAAAACCTTATCTTTAACTATTTCAAATGAAAGAGGGAAATCACTGTCATCTTTACTTATCAAAATATTATAAACATCAGAATCACTCATACAGTAATCTGAACATACATTTTCTAAATGGTGCACGTATTTATTTATCATAACTTTCATCTTTTCTTTTAAAATATTTTATTAAATTGCTTATCAAGTTGTAAATAAAATCCATACTCTTTTTTATTAATAGAAATAGTCAAAGAGTACAAGTTTTCTAGAGTTTTCATTTTTTTATTATCAACTTTTTTAGTATATAAATCTATAAGTTTAATATCTTGTAAAAAAGCAAAATCTTCTGCATTTAAACAATAAATTATTGACTTTGATAAATTCAATAATAGCTCTTTATTTGCAATAACTGAAAGTTCAAATGGTATATGATATATTATTTCATACTCGTCAACATCTGTTTCAAACTTTAATATATATGATAAATAGCTATCCTCTTTTAATGAATCCACAGTACTAAATAGACCATTTTCTACTTGTTTTAGCGTATATTTCTCAAGTGTATGTTTAATCTCTTGAGATACAAGTTGTCTTATTTTTGTACTTCTTATAGATGGATTTTTATTTATACCTGAAGGAGAAAATATATCATCAGGATTTCTTTCCATAGTTGCTTCTATATTTTCATTAGTTAAATAAAATGGCAATATATATCCTTTGCATGTAAACTATTTTATTCTCCATTTAAAACAGACATAACTGTTGCTCTACTAGTATTAAGTTCACGTGTTATTTTTATTATATTTAGATCACCATTTTCATTATAGTACTCTTCATTATCCAACATTGATAATATCATATCTTTTTTATCAAGTATTTCTTGAGATGTTTGTCTCGTCTCAAAAGTCAAATCTTCTTCACTCATAGTTTTCAGTGCTTCTAAATCTCTTTTTATTGTTGGCAATGTAACTTTTAATTCTTTTGCTAAATCTTTCGGATCTTCAATACCTTGTAGAATCAAATCTCTTAGAGCTATTCTTCTTGTTTTGATTTTACGTCGGCGATGATAAGAAATTTTCATTATTCAAACTTTGTAAGAGAACTCCATGTTCCAGCGTTGTACACATCTTTAAATCCATTTGTCAGTAAAGTACGCCGTGCTAGTCCACTTCTACTTCCACTAGCACAACAAAGAATTATAGGTTTATTCTTATCTAACTTATTCATTTTATTTTTAAGTGAATCCAATGGGATGTTAATACTTCCATCTTTGTGAGCTACAACAAATTCGTCTACACTTCTAACATCAACAATTTGTCCACCTTGTTCAAGAAGAGTTGGAACAAGCTTTAATACCTTATATTGAGTATACTTTTTATAGGCGATAAAAGCTGCTATTGCGATAAACGCATAGATTATATTGTCGTTCATAAATTTTTCCTTTTTATATTCTTCGTATTCTAATGAAATTTAACTTACATTCTTTACAAAGAAATAAGTACAAACTTTTTATTTTAATAAATCCAGTCGTTTTTACTAGATGTTATTGTTAGAATAGAATTCTCATAGTTTAAACATTTTCTACTTAACTTCCAAAAATCACCTTTACCTCTTGAATGTTCAATATATGATATAACTTTATTTTCTTTTATGAATACAATTAAATTAATTCCATCATTACTACTAATTTCTGCTTCTTTTTGCACATCCCAATAAAAAACAAGAGATTGTTCTGTAGATTCATTTGATGTATAAGGACCAAGTATGCAAACTTTTTCATATTGAAAAGTAACTGTTTTTGAAAAGTCTATGACTTTCCTTTCATTTTGTTTTAGTTGAGAATAAATACTCTTACTGATATCGCTTGCTTCTTTATTCTTGCTACATAAGGGTTAAATAATGAGGATGAAGAAAATAATAATTTTTCATAGTGCAATATACTCCTGACAATTGACTTAGAAATGGTTTTACTTAATAGGAGGACCTATCTCTCTATAATCTTTTACTAGACATCTTTACCTGAATTATTTATAATTATTTAATAATTTACTCTTCTCTACATTGTACTCTTTTTCTCTCAGAATACCTTTATCAAATAGTTTTTTAGTTTTTATCCAACCAATATTTTTATCTTTTTCTACATCAATAAGTGGATATATATCATCATTGGTGAAGGGTACTGAGTCTTGTCCTATGCCAAATAAAAGATAATTATTACTATCATTAATTACTTCATAGTAAAATTCACGTGGCCTATCGCCAATAGTCGTCGGACCAGACATGTCATAGGTAAGGACCATTTCACCTTCTGTAAGATTACTTCTTAGTTCTTCAATACTTTTTGGATATTTACTGCTTTGTAGTTTAAAATATTCAATCTGCCTTACAAGTGATGTCATCGTACTTATTGAGTGAGGTTCAAAATTCTTATTGAAATCTTTACTATTAAAAATACTAGGTAAAATAAAACCATATAAAATAACAGTGACCATAATTCCTGAAAAGCCAAGGAAGCCTAACTTTTTAGAATTTTCTTTACGGCTTATAAGAGCATTAAAAATACAAATGATACCAGGGATAACCCCAATTATAGGAAAGAATGACATACCTGATAATACAAAAGCACCTGTTCCATGTTTATTCTTTATATTTTCTTCCAATTATTTCTCCTATTCCTTATAACTATTTATTAAAGGGACATTTTATCCAATTAATACATAATTACATTATTATAAGGCACTTTCTATTTGAAATAAGTAAAATAGTAATTGAAGCATTTTTAAAAAATTTATATATGATTTCCGCAAACTAAATTTAAAATATAATATAAAGGCATATTAATTCTAATTCAACTATAATAAAATTAAAAAAAAGGACTAAAGTGACATATAAAAATATTTTTCTATTAACTTCATTTACAGCTTTTTTTACTGCTTGTGCACCTCAATATAATCTTACACCAATTTACGATAAAAAAAATAAAATAGTACAAATTGATGATTTAAATCTAAATAATATTACATCAGAAAATACAAAAAATAAAATAGATAGAACTGGTACAAATACAAAGTACAGCCAATATAAACTAAATGATACTCCTTGTTACTACTTAAATTATAAAGTTAATATAGCAGGACAGGGACGATACTATCATACATCTGTTATAGAAGACACTTTACTAAGATATAATAATGACTGTGAAGTCGAAAAAATTGCAAATCTCAACTTTTCAAAATGTTTAGATAAACAAATTGTTATAGAAAATAGCGATAAATATGTAGAAGCTAAAATGAACTATGCTATATCAAGTTCAATATCAAATGACTATGGATATAGAAAGAAATCAAGAGTTCGTATAGGAAACAATTATGAATGTTATGAAAAAATAAAGAAACATTTTAAGTTAAAAACTGATCATAAATATATTACTATTACTAATAAATTTAAAAAAGATTAAACCTTCTATATTATCGCCCATTATTCCAACTGATTTAACGTTTATAAGTACTTCATACTTACTATGTTTTCTAATATAACGTTATTGTGAGCAATATTTAGCACTAGAATATTTATAATCCAAAGGATAATTTACCTTATATACATTTACATTCTAAGGAGTTGAATTATATACTTTATTTACCGCCAAGTAACAAAAAAGCTTTGAGTTTTATTTTCTTTTATATTTTTCAACCAAATAAGAGGAGATTTCTGGCGATTTAACAATAAATCTATTTCATCTATTACTTCATCAAAAGTTGTCCATATTTCATTTGTATTACAATCACTAACCCAATCATCTCTTGGAGGTAAAAAGTATTCAAACTCTCTAAAGTGTTTTTGTTTTATAAACTCTTTAGAGCTAATATAAAAACCTCTTACACAAGAGTTATTTATTATAGGTATATCTTTACCTAATAAATCAATTGGAACATAGATATTCCCTTTAAAACAAATTTTTTGTTCAAAAGAATTTATATCTATACCTTCTAAATACTCTTGTGTTTCATTTTTATATAATAAAGGAAGTTGTTTATTTTTTAGCTTTGCTAGTTTTTTTACAAATGTATCATTTTTATTTGGACCTATATACCTATCAATTTCATTTGGGAAAGAGTCATCATATAAATAAAACTTGTATACATGTTCTACATGTAAATATTTTTTTGCTTTTTTATCATAAAGTAGAAAATCTAATTCTCCAAGAGTTTGTTTATTATTTATAATTTGTATATTGTTTTTTATTAAATCATAGTTTTTTGACTGCTGTATATAAAACTCGAAAAAACGTTCTATTCTACTTCCTAAAGTAAGTTTAGAAGTAATATTTAATTGTGTAAAATCAAAATCTTTTATTTCATTTATATCTAGTTCAATCTGATTGAGACCATTCAATTCTTTAAATAAAGAAGGCGTATTCATAAAGCCTAAAAATTGGGTTTTTAAATTATTCATTTAATATAATACTCAAAAAGGTATAAATTTACTTTTATTACTTTTTGATAGCAAAAAGTAAAACAAAAAGCCACCAGCCAAATGGTTAAAGGCAAAGCTTCCCTACAGTTTTGAATTTATTTTCTGCTTTAACAAAGGCTGCGATTACAACTATTCAATCTTTATTAGCTAAATTTTGTTTTTCTTGATATTCCAAAGTTTGTTTAGAAATATTTTTTATTTCAATAATTGCAGTAACAGCTAAAATAGCAGTAAAAAATGCAGTTACAATAGCAGAAATAGCAGTAATTCTAGACCAATTATATATTTTAGTCATTTGTGCCTGCTCTTTTATATATTCTTCTTTTTTACGCCAAGGATTCTCTGTATTTGTGTTGACAGGTCCAATAATTTGAATTTTTTGTGGTTCAGTTTCTTTTTTCATAATATACCTATAGAATTTTATTTATAAACTATATTAGCTAAAAAATATTAAAATATAATTTCTAAAGATTATTTTTGTCGGAAGTTTGGTGTAGGTTTTGCCGAAGTCTAGCGAAGGTGTACTACAAGTACATCGAAGCTAGAATTCGGTGAAAGATGCGCCGAAATTACGGCAAAAATATTATTCCCACTCGATTGTTGCTGGTGGCTTTGAAGATATATCATAAACTACTCTGTTGATTCCATCAACTTCGTTGATGATTCTTCTTGAGATTGTTTCTAATACATCATGAGGGATATGTGCAAAAGTTGCTGTCATCCCATCTGTTGCTTCTACAATTCTAACACATACAGTGTTATCATAAGTTCTGTTATCACCCATAACACCTACTGATTTTACGTTTAGTAAAACTGTAAATGCTTGCCATGTTTTGTCATATAAACCTGTTGCATGAAGAACATCTAACATAATAGTGTCAGCTTTTCTTAGTATTTCTAAATCAGGAGTATTAACATCACCCATAACTCTAATAGCAAGTCCTGGTCCAGGGAAAGGATGTCGTCCAATCATATCTCTTGGAAGTCCTAATTCAAGGCCTAGAAGTCTTACTTCATCTTTGAAGATTTCTCTTAATGGTTCAATTAAATCAAATGTCATCCAATCAGGAAGACCACCAACGTTGTGGTGAGATTTGATAGTTTTTGAAGGACCTTTAACAGATACTGATTCAATAACGTCTGTATAAAGTGTACCTTGTGCTAAGAACTCAATTCCATCGTGTTTTTTTGCTTCGATATCAAATACTTCAATAAAAGTTTCACCAATGATTTTTCTTTTTCTTTCAGGATCAGTAACACCTTCTAATTTTGATAAGAATTGCTCAGAGGCATCAACAGTTATTAACTTAACACCTCTTGCTTTGAACATAGCTTGAACTTGTTCTCTTTCATTTGCTCTTAATAATCCGTTATCAACAAATACAGGGATAACTTGGTCACCAATAGCTTCAGCAAGTAATGTAGCAACTACTGAAGAATCAACTCCACCAGATACACCACAAAGAACTTTTTTGTCCCCTACTTGCTCTTGAATCTTTTTAATTTGTTCTTTTGCAAAGCCACCCATATTCCAAGTAGATTCACATCCACAAATATGTTTTGCAAAGTTTTTAAGAATTTTAGAACCTTGTGCTGAATGATAAACTTCCGGATGAAATTGGAAAGCATAAATGTCTTCAGCTTCATTCGCTATTGCAGCATATGGAGAGTTTTCAGATGTTCCAATAACTTCAAAACCAGATGCTAACTCATCAACTTTATCTCCATGAGACATCCAAACAATTTGACCATCATCTGTATCTTTAAAGATAGGATTATCTTTTTCAAATTTTAATTTTGCTTTTCCATATTCATGATGATCAGCAGGTATTACTGAACCACCAAAAAATTGAGAAATAAGTTGCATTCCATAACAAATTCCTAAAATAGGAAGTCCTAAATTAAAAATTTGATCATCTGGATGATAAGCATCTTGTGCATATACTGATGCAGGTCCACCTGAAAGGATAATACCTTTTGGCGTTCTAGCTAAAATATCTTCGATTCTTTCATTGTAAGGTACAATCTCAGAATAAACACCAGCTTCTCTTAATTTTCTTGCAATAATTTGTGTATATTGACTACCGAAATCTAATACAACTATTGGTACATGTTTCATTAAATAAATTCCTTTATTTCTTATATAAAGTCGCATTATATCGAAAAAGTAATTTATATTTTATAAAGCGTTTTTTTAGGCAAAAAAAAAGCTTCTTAGGAAGTCCTAAGAAGCTTTTAAAATTAGTAATAGACTCTCTTAATTAGTGTCCAATTCCTAACATTTGATACTGAACATACCATACTGCAATAGATACAAAATAACCTATAACAATAGTCCATGCATATTTCATATGTGCACCGAATGTATAAATACCATGAAGTTTACCCATAACACCAACACCTGCTGCTGAACCAAATGAAATCATCGATCCACCAACACCCGCTGTAAGTGTTACAAGCATCCATTGATCAAGTCCCATCTCAGGAGATGCTTTAAGTACTGCTGACATAACTGGAACGTTATCAACAATAGCAGAAAGGAATCCAACTCCAATATTTGACCAAGTAGGACCAAGTACACTAGGATCATAAACTACTGCTGCTAACCCTAACCATCCAATGAAGTATAAGGCACCAACTGCGGCAAGAATACCGAAGAAGAACATTAAAGTATTGTTTTCAATCTTTGCCATTGAATGGAAGATATTAAAGTGATCTACTCCATATTTCTTTTTAAGTCCATAAGAATAAACTTTAAGTAAAGAAAGACCAAACATCATACCCCACATAGCTGGTAAATGTAATACTTGGTGAGACATTACAGCACAGAAAATCGTAAATACACCAAGTCCCATAACTACTTTAGCACCTTCAGACATTTTAGGTTTCACTTCTTTTGTAACATCAAATTCTGGTACTTCATTTGGAACAAACTTAGAAAGAATTACCGCTGTTACTATGTAACCTACAATTGAAGCTGGAAATAAGAATAAGAAATCAGTAAATGACCCTTTTCCTGCAGTCCATGCCATAAGTGTAGTAATATCACCAAATGGAGACCAAGCACCACCTGCATTTGCCGCAACAACGATATTAATAGCACCTGGTACTAAGAAATCTTTTCTTGTTTTTTCAATTGTAATTAATACAGTTGATAAAATAAGAGCTGTTGTTAAGTTATCTGCTATAGGAGATAGGAAGAATGCAATAATACCAGTTACCCAGAATAGCTTTCTATATGTATATCCTTTTGAAACTAACTTATATTTTAAAGCATCAAAAACACTCATATGAATCAAAGATTCAATGTATGTCATCGCAACGAATAAGAAGAAGAAAATCTCCGCTATTTCTAAAATTAGATGTTGAGCTTGAGTATGTACTAAATCCATATTCATATGATTTAACGAATAATATAAAGCTACCAACATAAACATAAATGTACCAATAAATAAAGCAGGTTTTGCCTTATCAATTTCATACTTTTCTTCAGCAGCTACAAAATAGTAACCTACTACGAAAATAAATAAACAAGCGAATCCAACCCATGTCATTGTTATATCAGGAATTTCACCTGCACTAGCACCTGAGCTAGCAAATAACGCTACTGATGTAAACAGTAATGTCATTAAAACTTTTAACATTGTTTCTCCTTAATAAAGTGTGCTCCAAGTGATTTTTTTCTATCAATTGCAGCTATTAGAATAGATTTTGCCGTAAGCAACCTTAAAAATAATAATCTGCCAACATCTTCTTTTAAAAATGTTTCTATTTGTTTCAAAGAGTCATTTAATTTAGATTCTTCTCTTACAATTGCAGCATTATCCCACATGATTTTTCTTAAAATATTTTTTATATCTTTATCAATGTTTTGATTACGAACATAAGATTTTATAATACTAGTATAATTTTCGTATGAAATTTTGAAATTTTCTTCCATAGAATTCGAAACTGCAATTTTAGAAAAGACAATACCTTCAAGTAGCGAGTTTGACGCCAATCTATTAGCTCCATGAACTCCAGAACAAGCAGCTTCACCTATTGCATATAGATTTTTCATCTTTAAAACTTTTGCATTAATATCTGTTTGTATTCCACCCATTGCATAATGAAAGGCAGGTGAGATTGGAACTTTTTCAAAAGGCAAATCATAACCAAGGTCATCTAGGTTTGCATAAATATTTGGGAATCTTTTTCTAAAAAAAGTCTTTTCAAAATTATCAAAAGATAAATAAATTAGTAATTTAGTTTTATGAAAATAATCAAATATAGCACGTGCAACTACATCTCTAGGAGCAAGTTCTCCATCTTTATGGTAATCAAATAAAAACCTATAATTATTTTCATCTACAATGTAAGCACCCTCACCTCTTAAAGCTTCACTTAGAAGTGTTTTTCTGGCAAATGAAGTACCTTTAAATACAGTAGGATGAAATTGCATCATTTCCATATCTTTTAAAGCAAGACCTTTCTCTGCACAAATACCTTGAATTTCACCTGCAATTGCAGTCGAATTTGTATGATATTTATATATAGAGCCTATTCCACCACTTGCAATAATTGTATTATGTGCATATGCAGTTTTTTCTTCTGTCTCACTTACAAAATACTGAACACCATAACAAATGTCATCTTTTATAAGTAAATCATTTACCACTGCATTAGTTTCTATATCGTGTTTACATTGGCTTAATAAAAATAGATGCATCATTCTTCCTGTTGCATCTCCATCAGCATGTAAAATTCTACTTCTACTATGTGCAGCCTCTTTTGTAAAGGCTAATTCACCTTTATCATTTAAGTCAAATTCTAAGCCATTATCAATTAAATCTTTAATACATTCTAAAGAGTTTTTACTCAATACTTCAACAGCTTCTTTGTCATTATAGTTTGCACCAGCCGTTAGAGTATCTTGTATATGGTCAGAGATATCAGTATCGTCAACAGCTGTTGCAATACCACCTTGAGCATAGAATGTATTACATTCCCAAGGAGACTTTTTACATAAAATCAAAACTTTTTTTGATTTTGGTATTAACCTTGCTGCATTTAAACCTGCAATTCCAGAACCTATAATAATATAATCATATACCATTATTTAACTACTTCCTTTTTATCACCTTCATAAACAGGTGGTCCTTTATAACCACAACCGCTAAAAGATAATAAAACTCCTGCTATAATAATAGCATGAAAAAAATGAATGAAATTCTTTGTCATCTTAAAAATAATCCTGAATTCAGAAAGATTAATACACAAGAAACAATACAAAAGTTTATAGAACTCTTGCCAATGAAACTCAAAAAAGGTATAAAATTCGCCTATGTAAAGCGACAAATACTATACTTTGTACTAACTCATCCTGTTTATAAAATGGAGTTTGAGTATAACAAGAGTTTAATAAATGCACTATTAAAAAAAGCTAACATTGCTAACGTAGAGGAAGTTAAGTTTTTTGTAACAAATAAGATTGAAAAAAAGAAAAAAGATAAAGATAAAATAAATCAAGAGGACTCATTTAAAGAAAGGTCTTATGGCATATTTCAAAACAATGTTAAAAATGAAGAGCTTCATGAAAAGATGGAAGAGATAAGAAATATTATAAAAAAGTCTTAAATAACTTCATTCTTTCTTTATAATTAGGACAATAATCCTCAACTAAATTCCAAAACCTTCTAGAATGATTTTTATGTTTAATATGAGCTAATTCATGAATTACAACCTGTCTCTTATACACATCTCCGAGCCCACGAGACCAGAGAGGATCTCG